>JBBDYQ010000004.1:84853-203921 GCA_040901445.1 Thermoleophilaceae bacterium
CCCGCGGCCGAGGAGCCTGCCGAGGAGCAGCCCGCGGCCGAGGAGCCTGCCGAGGGGCAGCCCGCGGCCGAGGAGCCGGCCGCCGAGCCCCAGCCCCGCGAGCGCGGCAAGCGCAAGCGCGACGCTGAGGACTCCGGCAGGCCCGACGTCATCCCGGGCGCCGATCTCGAGCCCGACCTCGTGCTCGAGGAGCAGCGGCGCCGCGCGGAGGAGGAGCCCGAGTTCGGCCGCTATCAGGAGGAGGAGGGCGCCGAGGAAGGCGAGGCCGCCGACGCCGAGAAGGCCGAGGCTCCCGTGTCCGCCACCCCGCTCGACCTTGCCGCCGACGCCCGCTACCGCGCCACCGGCAAGCGCAAGACATCCGTGGCCCGCGTCATCCTCAAGCCCGGCGACGGCACCTACTCGATCAACGACAAGCCGCTCGACGTCTACTTCCCGCGCGAGACGCTGCAGGTGTCGATCCGCGGCCCGCTCGACGCCGCCGGCTACTCCACGCGCATGGACGTCGTGGCCAAGATCCACGGCGGCGGCGTGGCTGCCCAGGCCGGCGCGCTTCGCCACGGTGTGGCCCGCGCGCTCGTGGAAGCCGATCCCAACCTGCGAGGCGAGATGAAGCGCCGCGGCTTCCTCACGCGTGACGCACGCGCGAAGGAGCGCAAGAAGGCCGGGCTGAAGAAGGCCCGCAAGCGTCCGCAGTTCTCCAAGCGCTAGCAGCGAACATGCCGGCCGAGGCCAGCACCACGGCGCCGGTGGAACGGCGCCTCTTCGGCACCGACGGCGTGCGCGGCCTGGCGGGCGAGTTCCTCACCGCCGAGCTCGCGCTGGCGCTGGGCCGGGCCGTCACGGCCACGAGCCCGGCCCAGGCCCCGCAGGTGCTCATCGTCCGCGACACCCGCGAGTCGGGAGAGATGCTCGAGGCGGCGCTCGCCGCCGGCATCGCGGCCGCGGGCGGCCACGCGCTGCTCGGCGGCGTGCTTCCCACGCCCGGCGCCGCGCTGCTCGTGCGCCGCTTCGGCTTCGACCTCGCCGCCGTGGTGTCGGCCTCGCACAACCCCTACGAGGACAACGGCATCAAGTTCTTCGGCCCCGACGGCACCAAGCTCGACGACGAGCTGGAGGCCCGGGTCGAGGCCGCCGTGGCGGATCCGCCGCCCGCTCCCCACCCCGGCCGGGTGCGCGAGCTGCACGGGGCCGCGGGCGACTACCTGAGAGAGCTGCACACCCGCTTCGAGCAGCTCGATCTCTCCAACACCAAGGTCCTCCTGGACTGCGCCAACGGGGCCACCTACAGCGTGGCCCCCGCCATCTTCCGCCGCCTGGGCGCGGACGCGGACGCCATCGCGGTGGAGCCCGACGGCCGCAACATCAACGACGGCTGCGGCTCCACCCACGTGGAGAGCCTCGCCGAGAAGGTCACCGAGGGCGGCTACGACGTGGGCTTTGCCTTCGACGGCGATGGCGACCGCGTGCTGGCGGTGGATCGCCACGGCGTGGTGGTGGACGGAGACGAGCTCATAGCCCTGGCGGCGCTGCACCTGCGCGAGGCAGAGCGCCTGCCGGGCGGCGGCGTGGCCGTGACGGTCATGACCAACTACGGCTTCCACCAGGCCATGGACGCGGCGGGGGTGGAGGTGGCCACGACCCCGGTGGGCGATCGTCATGTGCTGGCCGAGCTCCTCAAGCGCGGCTGGGCGCTGGGCGGCGAGCAGTCGGGCCACATCATCGACACCAACTTCGTGCCCTCGGGCGACGGCATCGCCGCCGCGCTGCTCACGCTCGAGGCGCTCAGGGACGGCGATCTCGCCGGCCGCGACGCCATGGCCAAGCTGCCCCAGACGCTCGTCAACGTGCAGGTGGGCGACTGCGGGGCGGTCAAGGGCGCCACGGCCGTCTGGGACGCCGTGGAGGAGGAGGGCCGCCGCCTGGAGGGCCGCGGCCGCGTGCTCATCCGCCCCTCCGGCACCGAGCCCGTGGTGCGGGTGATGGTGGAGGCCCCGGAGGAGTCCGAGTGTGGCGAGGTGGCCGAGCGGCTGGTGGGTGTAGTTCGCAGGGAGCTTGGGTAGGCACTGGTACCATCGGTCGGCCCTGGAAGGGGTCGAGGGAGCCGCAGCGAAGCGGCTCCTCGTGTTTTCGAGAGACGTGTCTGGAGGTTCCGGCCCATGTGCGGCATCGTCGGATACGTAGGTCCCAGGCCCTGCCAGGAGCTGCTCCTGCGAGGGCTCGAGAAGCTCGAGTACCGCGGCTACGACTCCGCGGGCCTGTCCCTGATCGCCGACGGCGGCATCCGCTCGGTCCGCGCCGTGGGCAACCTCGGCGTGCTGCGCGACGCCGTCAGCGCCAACGGCGGCACCGCCGTCGCCACCAAGGAGTCCGAGGCCACAACCGGCATCGGCCACACGCGCTGGGCCACCCACGGCCGGGTGAGCGAGCAGAACGCCCACCCGCACTTCGACACCTCAGATCGCATCCACATCGTCCTCAACGGCATCGTCGAGAACCACGTCGTGCTGCGCAAGCGCCTGATCGAGGCCGGCGCGCAGTTCACGTCCGAGACCGATGCCGAGGTCGTGGCCCACCTGATCTCCCACCACGACGAGGGCGACCTTGTGGCAGCCGTCCGCGCCGCCTATGCCGAGCTGCGCGGCCACTACGCGTTCGTCGCCATGTCCGCCGCCCAGCCCGAGCTGCTGGTGGGCGCCCGCAAGGAGTGCCCGCTGGTGGTGGGGGTGGGGGAGGACGAGCGCTTCATCGCCTCGGCCATCCCGGCGTTCCTCAAGGAGACCCGCCGCGTGCAGATGATCAACGACGACGAGGTCGTCGTGCTCACGCCCGAGGCGGTCCGCTTCCTCGACGTGTCCGGTGTGGAGATCGAGCGCGAGGTCACCGAGGTGGACTGGGACGAGGAGGCCGCCGAGAAGGGCGGGTATGAGACCTTCATGCTCAAGGAGATCCACGAGCAGCCCGACGCGGTGGCCGAGACCATCTCCGACCGCACGCCCAACGACGACACGATCGAGCTGGGCGACATCGGCATCGACGACGAGCAGCTGCGCGGCCTGCGCCGCGTGGTGATCGTGGCCTGCGGTACGTCCTACCACGCCGGCCTCGTGGGCCGCTACGCCATCGAGGAGTGGGCGCGGATCCCGGTCGAGCTCGACATCGCCTCGGAGTACCGCTACCGCAACCCGGTGGTGGACGAGCGCGACCTCGTGATCGGCATCTCCCAGTCGGGCGAGACGGCGGACACGCTCGCGGCCATGCGCCTGGCGCGCCAGCGCGGCGCGCACGTGATCGCGGTCACCAACGTCATGGGCAGCCAGGCCACGCGCGACGCCGACGGCGTGATCTACACGCGCGCCGGCATCGAGATCGGCGTGGCGGCCACCAAGACGTTCGTGGCCCAGGTGGCGGTCATGTACCTACTCGGCCTCTACCTCGCCAGGGTGCGCGAGACGCTCGACGCCGCCAAGCTCACCGAGCTCGTGGGCGAGCTCAAGCGCCTCCCGCACGCGATGAGCGAGCTGCTGCCCGCGCTCGACGAGCCCATCGACCGCATCGCCAAGGCGTGGAAGGACGCGGAGTTCTTCCTCTACCTCGGCCGCCACATCGGCCTGCCGATCGCGCTCGAGGGCGCCCTCAAGCTCAAGGAGATCTCCTACATCCCCACCGACGCCTACGCCGCCGGCGAGATGAAGCACGGGCCGATCGCCATGCTCGACGAGCAGACGCCGGTGGTCACGATCGCCACCGAGTCGCCCGTGCTGGAGAAGGTGCTCTCCAACGTGTCGGAGGTGCAGGCGCGCGGCGCGCACGTGATCGCCATCGCCACCGACGGCGACAATGAGGTCACCGGCGTGGCGGAGGAGGTCATCTACCTGCCGCGCACCCACTGGCTGATGCAGCCGATCCTGGCCATCGTGCCGCTCCAGCTCCTGGCCTACGCCATCGCCCGCCACCGCGGGCTCAACGTGGATCAGCCGCGGAACCTGGCGAAGACCGTGACGGTGGAGTAGGCGCCTTCGACGCTAGGCAGTCGCCAGGCGGTCCGTAGCCTCTGCATTGGCCTGGTGCTCGAACGCGGGTGCCATCCGCGCGATCTCGTCGTCGCTGATACCGAGGTCGCCGGCAAGTTCGCGCCATCGGCCCACGGCGGCATGTACGGCGCCGAGCGCCCGCAGTGCTTCCGGGGGCGTTAGGCGGAACTCGGGGGCCACTTCCAGCAGGAGATCGACTCGGGCTTCCGTGTCATCGAAGTCGATGGCTGTGCTCAGGTGGCGCTCGCCGGGACGTGGGTCGGGGTTGAGGTCGAACGCAGGTGACAGCGACCAGCCGGCGGTGCTGGTCCGCAGGAACCCGTGATTACGCAGATGATCGTCGAAGTTGGAGATCAGCACCGAGAACGCAATGCGGCGCCACAGCTCGCGCAGGTCGCCGGTGGCCGACGGCGAGTGGCGGGCGATCACGTCGGCGATTTCGAGGTAGCTTCCCGCCTCGCCGTCGGCGCGTTCCAGCATGGTTAGCCCGCTTACGTAGCCGATCCGGACCGATCCGATGCGGTCGAAGCGGTCCACGACGAGCACCGGCCTGTCATCGATGAGGTGCAGCCTGTGTTGGGGCACGCGGATGCCGGCCGCGCCGGCAAGGGTCAGCGCGACCGCCTCCCAGCGCATGACATCCCAGTCATCGTTCGCCGGGCTCGGGAACTTGGCGATCGCGATTCGGCCGCCGTCGTCGAGGACGTGCGCCTTGGGCCGCGCGCCGCCGAGGGAGCTGCCTCCGCGCAGCAACGTGGCGAGCTCCTCCTCGGTCTCCTCGTCGCGTTCCAGACTCTCGGCGGCGCCAAGCAGCCTCGGCAGGTCCAGCAATGACGGCACGCCTGTGTCGGGTGGCGCGAGGAACACGCCGGCGCCCGGCTCCCGGAACCGCACGGCGCCCTGTCGCAGATCGTCACGCACACCGAGCAGGTAGTCGGCCTCGCCGAAGCTCCGCGCCGTGCCGCCCTCGCGGTTTACTCGCTTGCGCTCGGCGCGACCGATGAGCCGGCGGCCCCACCGGTCAGGCGCCGCGTCGGCGAAGGCGCCAAAGATCGCGCGGTTGGCTGGGGTCTGCTGCGAGCCCTCCACCAACGGGAGGAGCGGATCGAGCTCGTAGGCTCCTGGCAGCCCCAGGTACTCGCTGGCATAAGCGAACGTCTGGGACTCAGTTGCGCGACGGCGGTGGCACCACAGCCGGCCGGCGAGCACATCGGCGTCTGCGACGCGCAGGATGACCTCGACCTCGCCGTCAATCATCATCGCGTCTCAGGTCGCGTGGGCGCACGCGGCGTGGGAGCTGATCGTCTGCCCGGAGGCGCCCCACATCGGTCTCGTAGGGATCGACTGCTGCCGGCACGCTGTCCAGCACGCCGAGACCGTGTAGGACGCGAAGCACGATTTCGAGGCTCACCGCGCCGTCGCCACGCTCGACGCGCATGAGCGACTTACGATCTACCCCTGCGCGATCGGCCAACTGGTTCTGAGTCAGGCCACGCAGCTTGCGCCACGCTTGTACGTGGCCGCCGATCTCGCGCAGCGCGCGCCGGACCGGAAGCGGGGGTGGTGAGGTCGGCGTAGCAGGCATAAAGTCCCTTTCGAGGGACACTATAGCGCTTAATATCCTTTGAACAGGACTTTATTTGTCTCAGGCGGCGCTACGTGTCGCCTTTTGCGGACGCATCCCACTTGCACACGAATGTGGCTCACGTCCGGCGGGGCCCGGTCGTTGTGTGGGGGAGCACCCCACCGACAAGGAGACTCATGGACCTCGAACTCTCAGGCCGCGTGGCGGTCGTCACCGGCGGATCCAAGGGGATCGGCCTTGCCGTCACCCGGACGCTGCTGGGGGAGGGCGCGCGCGTTGTGGCCACCTCCCGCACCCGCACCCCCGAGCTCGACGCGCTCGACGGCGAGCTCGTGCACGTGCCGGCCGACCTCATGGACCCGCAGGCGCCTGCCGAGGTCGTGGCCCGCGCCGTGGAGTCCTACGGCGGGCTCGACATCCTGGTGAACAACGCCGGTGGGCCGCCGCCGGGCATCGCGTTGCCGCGCGGCTCGTTCTTCGACGCCGGCGACGCCGACTGGCAGGCGATGTTCGAGTTCAACCTCTTCTCCGCCGTCCGCGCGGCGCGCGCCGCGATCCCGATGCTGATCGAGCGCGGCGGCGGCGCGATCATCAACGTCTCGTCGGGCAACGCCCGGCAGCCGTCGCCGATGAACGTGGACTACGGCGCGGCCAAGGCAGCCATGAGCAACCTCACCAAGGCGCTGTCGGAGGAGTTCGGCCCGCAGGGCGTGCGCGTGAACACCGTCTCGCCGGGCCCGGTGCGCACACCCTGGTGGACCGACGGCGGCGGCGCGGCCGACATCATCGCCGCCCAGGCGGGCACCGACCGCGCGAGCGCAATGGCCACCGTCGTCCCGCAGGCGATGGGCCTGACCACCGGCCGGATGGCCGAGCCACAGGAGATCGCCGACGTGGTGGCCCTGCTGGCCTCGCCGCGCTCGGCGAGCACGACGGGCGCGGAGTTCGTGGTGGACTCCGGGCTGCTGAAGGCCGTGTAGCGACTGACGTCTATGCGGCGCCGGTGTTGAGAGCACCCCCCTGCCGCGTCCGATCACCGTATGTGACCCGTTCGTGGTGTCAAGGCACAACGGGTTACGCAAGACGGGCCCGGCGCCTGAGTGGCGCCGGGCCCTCGGTACGCATCCCTGCTCTTCGACGAGCTACCCCGGAGCGCGGGAGAACGCCCGGAGCTCGCGAAGGGTGTCCCTACGGCCGCTTTGCGCAGACCGCGTACAGCGTCACCTCGCCCGGGTTCACGTTCATGGGCTTGTTCAACTGAACGCTCCAGCCCGGATTGAGCGGGTCGCCGTTCGGGGCGCCGCCATTCGTGCCGGGCGGGGAGGGCCACGAACTTGCGACCGCGACCCCAGCGTTGATATCCGCATCGGTCAGCTTGGCACCGCCGCCGATGACGACCCAGCCCTGGTCGGTGGCGTTCGCATCGGGCGCTCCGCACCAGGCGCCGCCGATGCCGCCAGGTCCGAAGTCCTGCACGCTCGTGAACACCTCATAGCCGAGCACGCCGTCCTGGCCGCCGGCACCGTTGGCGCCGGTTGCGCCGGTCGGACCGCGATCGCCCTGCGGGCCGGCCGGGCCCTGCGGGCCAGGTCGCGGATCGGTCGGCGTGAGCTGCGTGTTGCTGTTGAGCAGTGCGCGCAGCGTGAACGGGTTGAGCTGCTCGCTCGTGATCGTGCCGTCCATGATGTCGCCACCACGGATCGACTCGTTCTCGATGTTCAGCCCGGTGATCGTGTTGCGGGCGATCTGATCGCCGGTGATGAGGTGATCCGCGACCGCGGTCCCCCCGAGAGCCAGGACCATCGCGCAGACGGCGACGATCAGGGCAGGTGAGAACAGCCTCTTCAGGCGTCCCATATGAACTTCCCCCCAACTGTTGTGGTTCTGGACGGGCCCCCCAAATCGGGCCCCGCTTGCGAGTCGCGGGCCGCCCGCCTGTTCTGACAGGTGCCCTTTACCTCGTCCGACCGTAGGCCACCTTTTCGTGTGGCGCAAGCCCCACCATAGGGTTATGGCGAAACCACCTCGCGCCTACCGGGCCGTATGCTGCGGCCGTGCCCGGCATCGGCTTCGACCTCCTCGAGATCGAGCGCCTGGAGGCCGCGCTCGAGCGCCGGCCGCGGCTGGCGCAGCGCCTGTTCACCGACGCCGAGCTGGAGTACGCGCGCGCCCGCGCCCGCCCGGCGCAGCACCTGGCGGCGCGCTTCTGCGCCAAGGAGGCGGTGGCCAAGGCGCTCGGCCTGGAGAGCTGGTCGTTCACCGACGTCGAGGTGGTGGCCACCGGGGCCGCGCCGGAGGTCAGGTTGAGCGGGGCCGCCGCCCGCCGGGCCGAGGAGCTGGGAGCCGAGGGCGCGCTCGTCTCGCTCACCCACACCCAGACCACTGCCGGCGCCGCGGCCGTGCTGGTGCCGTGACCGGCCTGCCCGACTGGCTCGACCCGCTCTTCGACGCTCGCGAGATGCGCGCCGCCGACGCCTGGGCCATCGAGGAGCAGAGCGTGCCCTCGCTCGACCTGATGGAACGGGCCGGCGCCGGCCTTGCGCGGGCCACCGCGCGTCTGGCCCGCGGCGGGCAGGTGCTCGTCCTCGTGGGCAAGGGCAACAACGGCGGCGACGGCCTGGTGGTGGCGCGGCTGCTGCGCCAGGAGGGCCGGGAGGTGGACGTGGTCGCCACGGCCCCCCTCGGCGAGCTCAAGGGCGACGCCGCCGTCAACCTCGAGCGGCTACCGGGCGAGCGCCCACGCCAGTGGGACGGCCGCGCCCTGCAGAACGCGGGCGTGGTGGTGGACGCCCTGCTGGGCACCGGCTTCTCGGGCGTGCCACGCGAGCCCGTGGCCGGCGCCATCGCCGCCATCAACGCCCAGGATCCGCCCGTCGTGGCCTGCGACGTGCCCAGCGGCGTGGACGCCGCCACGGGCGAGGTGCTCGGCCAGGCGGTGCGCGCCACCGTGACCGCCACCTTCCACGGCCCCAAGATCGGCCTGCACGTGGCCCCGGGCGCGCACCATGCGGGGGAGGTGGAGGTGGTGGAGATCGGCATCCCGCGCGGGGCGCCGGGAGCGGCCGGCGCCGGGCTGATAGCCGACCGCGTGCTCGGCCTCGTTCCCCACCGCCCGCGCGACGGCTCCAAGTTCAGCTCGGGCACGGTGGTGGTGGCGGGCGGCTCCACCGGCCTCACCGGCGCCCCGACCATGGCCGCGCTGGCCGCCATGCGCGCGGGGGCCGGCTACGTGCAGCTTGCGGTGCCCTCCTCCACCGAGGTCGTCTTCGAGGTCAAGCTCACCGAGTCCATGACCCATCCGCTGCCCGAGCGCGACGGCGGGCACGTGGCGGAGGGGGCGGAGCGCGTGGCCGAGCTGGCGCAGCGGGCGGGGGCTGTCGTGCTCGGCCCGGGCATAGGGCGCGGCGACGGCGCGTTGGCCTTCGCCCGCGAGGTGGCGAGCACGGTGGAGGCGCCCATTGTGATCGACGCTGACGGCCTGAACGCCCACGCCGGCGACCTCGAGACGCTGCGCGGGCGCCCCGGCCCCACCGTGCTCACCCCGCACGCGGGTGAGCTGGCGCGCCTGCTCGGCACCGACTCCGGCGACGTGGCCGCGCACCGCCTGGCCTGCGCCCGCGCGGCCGCCGAGCGCAGCGGCTGCGTGGTGCTGCTCAAGGGCGACGACACCATCGTGGCGGCGCCCGGCGGCCCGGTGGCCGTGAGCCGCGGCGCCAGCCCCGCCCTGGCCACGGCCGGCACCGGCGACGTGCTCTCGGGCGTGATCGCCGCCTTCCTCGCCAAGGGCCTGGGCCCGTTCGAGGCCGCCTCCGCCGGGACGCAGGCCCACGCCCGCGCCGGCCGCGAGGCCGCGGCCCGCCTGGGCGCCGACCACACGATCGCCGGCGACGTGATCGACACACTGCCGACGGCATTGCAGCTGTAGATAGTTGTAACTCATCACATTTGATGAGTTAGGCTCAAAACTGGCCTTTAGTCGTCATATGTGACGAATAAGCCTTCCCGCCTGCTATCATGTAACTGGTCGAATATGACGAGATAAGCGTCATAGCAGCTACAACTCAGCAAAAAAGACGAGTAATGCAGATCACCTCTCTCAACACAGACGACACCATCCTGGCCGAGCTCGGCAGCCGGCTTGCGGCCACGCGCCTGGAGCGCAACCTCAGCCAGGCGCAGCTCGCGGTGGAGGCCGGGGTCTCCAAGAGCACCGTGGAGCGGCTGGAGGACGGCGAGCCCGCGTCCCTGGCCAGCTTCATCCGCGTCCTGCGCGCGCTCGGCCTGGCCGACGGCCTCGAGCGCATCGTGCCCGAGCCGCTCCCCAGCCCCATCGAGCAGCTCAAGCTGCAGGGGAGGCGCCGCCGCCGGGCCTCCGGCTCCAGGGGCGGCCACGAGGACACGGCCGCCGAGCCCTGGACCTGGGGTGACGATGCCGAGGGCGGCCGATGAGCACGCTGGCGTCCGTCGTGCTGTGGGGACGGCCGATCGGCGCCGTGTCGCTCGAGGAGGGCCGGCACACCGCCGTCTTCCAGTACGACCCCGCGTTCGCGTCGAGCGGAATCGAGGTCTCGCCAATCGCCATGCCGCTGCGGCGTGAGCCCTACACGTTCCCCGCGCTCAATCACGACACGTTCCGCGGCCTGTCGGGCCTGCTCGCCGACTCGCTGCCCGACCGCTACGGCCACGCGCTCATCGATGCGTGGCTCGAGGGGCAGGGTCGCTCGCCCGGCAGCTTCAACGCCGTGGAGCGGCTCTGCTACGTGGGCACCCGGGGGATCGGGGCGCTGGAGTTCCGCCCGGCCAAGGGTCCCGAGCGGGGCCGCAGCTCCGACATCGAGATCGCGGCGCTGGTGGAGCTGGCCTCGGAGGTGCTCACACAACGCGCCGGCCTCGCCGGCTCGTTCGACGGCGACGGGAGGGCAGACGCCGTGCGCGACATCCTCAGCGTCGGCACGTCCGCCGGCGGCGCGCGCGCCAAGGCGGTGATCGCCTTCAACCCGAAGACCGAAGCGGTGCGCTCGGGCCAGGTCGATGCCGACCCGGGCTTCGAGCACTGGCTGTTGAAGTTCGACGGCGTCGGCGCCGCCAACGACCGCGAGCTGGACGTGCCCCAGGGCTACGGCGTCATCGAGCTGGCCTACGCCAACATGGCGCGCGCGGCGGGCATCACGATGACCGAATGCCGGCTGCTCGAAGAGAACGGCCGGCGCCACTTCATGACCCGCCGGTTCGATCGCCCCGACGGCCACTCGAAACTGCACATGCAGTCGCTGGGCGCCATCGCGCACCTCGACTTCAACCAGGCCGGCGCGCACTCCTACGAGCAGGCGTTGATGGTCGTCCGCCGGCTCGGCCTGGGCATGGCGGCGGTGGAGCAGCAGTTTCGTCGGATGGCGTTCAACATCGTCGCCCGCAACCAGGACGACCACGTCAAGAACATCGCGTTCCTGATGGATCGCGGCGGGCGGTGGTCGCTGTCGCCCGCATTCGACGTCACGTACGCGTACGCCCCGAGGGGGAAGTGGACCAGCAGCCATCAGATGTCGATGAACGGCAGGCGCGACGGCTTCGTGCTCGACGACTTCCGTGCCTGCGCCGAGGCCGCCTCGATGAAGCGGGGCCGCGCCGAGGCCATCGTGGGCGAGGTGCGCGACGCCGTGGCCAGATGGCCGGAGTTCGCCGGGGACGCCGGCGTGGATGACGAGCAGGTCGAGCGGATAGGGCGCGCGCACCGGTTGCGCCTGCAGCCGGACGCCGCCGCGGCCGCCGGATGAGAGAGCGGAACCGACCCTGGATAGGCGGCCGCTGTTTCGCTTTGACCCGACTATGTGGGGTCAAAGCGGCACACCGACTCCGGGCCCGGGCAGCGCGGGCGCGCAGAGACCTCAGTCAGTAGGGTCCGAACCCGATGGCCACCCTCGTGCGCGACATCATGGACGCCGACCCCGCCACCGTCGGAGAGGACTCCCCGGTCGAGGAGGTCATCCGCGTGCTCCAGGAGCACGAGCTGCCCGGCGTCCCGGTGGTCAACGAGGGCGGACGCTGCGTGGGGATCGTCACCGAGGCCGACCTCGTGCTGGCCGACGAGCAGGGCGACCTCCACCTGCCCCACTACGTGAACGTGTTCGGCGGCCTCGTCTTCCTGGAGCCGCTCCAGCGCTTCGAGAAGCGGCTGCGCAAGGCGTTCGCCGCCACCGCCAAGGACATGATGAGCGCGGACCCCGACACGGTGGAGGTGGAAGCCACCGTGGAGGAGGCGGGCCGGATCATCTCGCGGGCGGGGCACAACCGGCTGCCGGTGGTCGAGCACGGCCGGCTCGTGGGCGTGGTCACGCGCGTGGACGTGCTCGAGGCGCTGGTCGGACGGGAGTAGCCCGGGGTGGGGCACCCGCCGGAGCGTGCGGTCGCCCGGGTGGACCTCGGCGCGGTGGAGCGCAACTGCCGCGCGCTGGCCGGCCGCCTGACCGGGGGCGCCGAGCTGTGCGCGGTGGTCAAAGCCGACGCCTACGGGCACGGCGACACGTGGTGCGCGCGGGCGGCGCAGGCCGGTGGAGCGGCGTGGCTGGCGGTGGCCACGGCGGGCGAGGCGGCCGAGCTGCGCCGCCACGGCATCTCCGGGCGCATCCTCGTGATGGGCGCCCTCACCCGTGAGGACGCGCGCACGGCGCTCGATGCCGGCGCGGACGTGGTGGCCTGGCACGCCGGCTTCGTGCGCGACCTGGCGGACGCGGCCGGGCGCGAGCCGGGGGTGCGTGCGCCGGTACACGTGAAGCTCGACACCGGCATGGGCCGCCTGGGCACCGCCGACCCCGACGAGGCCCGCGAGGTGGCGACGCTGGTGGAGGCGGACGAGCGGCTGGAGCTGGCGGGGCTGATGACCCACTTCGCCACCGCCGACGAGCGCGGCGACGACCACTTCGCTGCCCAGCTCGGGCGCTTCACCGCCTTCGCCGGGGACATGCGCGCACGCCACCGCGACCTGCGGGTGCACGCCGCCAACAGCGCCGCGGCCCTGCGCGACCCCGCGGCGCACTTCGACATGGTCCGCTGCGGCGTGGCCGTCTACGGCCTCGACCCCTTCGGCGAGGACCCCGCCGAGCAGGGCCTGGAGCCCGCGCTCTCGCTCGAGTCCTACGTGGCCGCGGTCAAGCGCTTCGAGCCGGGTGAGAGCGCCGGTTACGGGCGCCGCTGGCGTGCGAGCGAGCCCACCTGGGTCGGCGTGCTGCCGATCGGGTACGGCGACGGCTGGCGGCGCGCCCTCGGCAACAACGCCGACGTCCTCGTGGGCGGCGCCCGCCGGCCGCTCGTGGGCACCGTCAGCATGGACAACATCGCGATCGACCTCGGCCCCGACACCGACGTGGAGCCCGGCGAGCCCGCCGTGCTGATCGGCGCCCAGGGCGGCGAGCGGATCCTGGCGGAGGAAGTGGCGCGGCGGCTGGACACGATCAACTACGAGATCACGTGCGGGCTGCTGCCGCGCGTCCGCCGCCACTACGTGCACCCATGACTGCGCTGGACGGCCAGGCCCCCGTCCGCGCCGTCCGGGCGGCGCTGGGGGAGCGCGAGGGCGTCTGGATCGTGGGCGGCACGGTGCGTGACGCGCTCCTGGGCCGCGACGTCTCAGACGTTGACCTGGCTGTGTCCGGCGACGCCGAGCCGGCCGCCCGCGCCGTGGCCGCCGCCGTGCGCGGGCCGGTCTTCTCGATGTCCGATGACTTCGGCACCTGGCGCGCCATCGACCGCGAGGGCGGCTGGGTGTGCGACGTCTCGCCGCTCCAGGCCCCCACGCTCGAGGGCGACCTGGCGCTGCGCGACTTCACCGTGAACGCCATGGCGGTGCCGCTCGCCGGCGGCGACCCCGTGGACCCCCAGGGCGGCCGCGCCGACCTCGACGCGGGCGTCCTGCGCGTGCTCGGCCCCGAGGCGTACGAGCGCGACCCGCTGCGCCCCCTGCGCCTGGCCCGCCTGGCCACCGAGCTGCCGCTGGCGCCCGAGCCCGAGACCGAGCGGCTCACCGCCGCGGCCGCGCCGCAGGTCACGCGCGCCTCGGCCGAGCGGGTGTTCGCCGAGCTGCGGCGCATCGTGGTGGCCGAGCGCGCGCTGCACGGGCTGGAGCTGGCGGAGCGGCTGGGGCTGATGAAGGCCGTGCTGCCCGAGCTGCACGACCTGCAGGGGGTGGAGCAGAGCAGCTACCACCACCTCGACGTGCACGAGCACACGCGGGAGGTGCTGCGCGAGCAGGTGGCGCTCGAGACGGGCCTGGAGGAGCTGTTCGGCGAGCTGGCCCCGCGCGTGGAGTCGGTGCTGGCCCAGCCGCTGGCCGACGAGCTCACGCGCGGCCAGGCGCTGCGCTTCGGCGCCCTGCTGCACGACATCGCCAAGCCCGCCACCCGCGAGGTGCGCCCGGACGGTCGCGTGACGTTCATGGGGCACGACTCGCTGGGGGACGAGATGATCGCCGCGATCTGCACGCGCCTGCGCACGAGCACGCGCCTGCGCGAGTACATCGGGGCGCTCGCCCGCCACCACCTCGTGCTCGGCTTCCTCGTGCACCAGCGGCCGCTGGCGCCGCGCACCGTCTACCACTACGTCAAGCGCACCGAGCCGGTGGCCGTGGAGGTCACCGTCCTCTCGTGCGCCGACCGCCGCGCCACGCGCGGGCGCAACGCCGAGGAAGCGATCGCCACCCATCTCGAGCTCGCCCGCGAGCTCATGGCCGCAGCCCTGGCCTGGCGCGAGCAGGGGCCGCCCACGCCGCTCCTGCGCGGCGGAGCGCTGGCGCGCGAGCTGGACATCGAGCCCGGCCCCGAGCTGGGCCGCCTGCTGGCCGAGCTGGAGGCGGCGCAGTACGCCGGCGAGGTCACCACCCGCGACGAGGCGGTGGCTCACGCCCGGTCCGTGCGCCAGAATCGGGCTTGATGATCGTCGACTGCGCCGTCTACGAGGGTGGCCGCCGCCGTGACGGCCGGCTCCCGCTCGAGCAGGCCTACGAAGCCGGGCGCTCCGACGACGCCTTCGTCTGGATCGGCCTGCACGAGCCCACCGAGGAGGAGTTCGAATCGCTCACCCGCGAGTTCGGGCTGCACGAGCTCGCGGTGGAGGACGCGATCAAGGCCCACCAGCGCCCCAAGCTCGAGGTCTACGAGGGCATGGTCTTCGTCGTGCTCAAGACGGTGCGCTGGCTGGCCGACGAGCGCGACCTCGAGTTCGGCGAGATCCTGCTGTTCGTCGGCCGCGGCTTCGTGATCTCGGTGCGCCACGGCGAGCACAGCGAGCTGCACGACGTGCGCCTGGCGCTCGAGCACCGGCCCGAGCTGCTGGGCCACGGCGAGACCGCCGTGGCCCACGCCATCGTGGATCGCGTGGTGGACGGCTACGAGCCCGTCATCTCCGCGCTCGAGATCGAGGTGGAGGAGCTGGAGCAGGAGGTGTTCTCGGCGTCGCGCACGAACCCGGTGGAGCAGATCTACGAGCTCAAGCGCGAGTCGATCGAGCTGCACCGCGCCGTGGCCCCGCTCACCGGCCCGCTCGACCGCCTCGCGCGCGGCGAGCTCGCCGTTCCCGACGAGGTGCGCTCGTACTTCCGCGACGTGCACGACCACGTCGTGCGCTCCAACGAGCGCGTGGAGGCGCTGCGCGAGCTGCTCACCAGCGTGCTCGAGGCCAACCTCACCCAGGTCAGCGTGCGCCAGAACGAGGACGTGCGGCGCATCTCCGCCTGGGTGGCCATCATCGCCGTGCCCACCATGATCGCGGGCGTCTACGGCATGAACTTCGACAACATGCCCGAGCTCGAGTGGACCTACGGCTATCCGCTGGTGGTGGGCGTGATGGCCGCGATCTGCCTAGGTCTCTACCGCTACTTCCGCAGGGCCGGCTGGCTCTGAGCCGCGGTGGCCGGCGCCGGCCTGCGTCATCGGCCTTCGGCTTGGGCCACCAAGCCTTCAGGCCTGCTTCCTTGGCCGGCTTGGCGCTCCCGGCTCAGCGCACGCAGTACGGCCTCCACCAGGCGCACGCAGCCGGCCAGCGTCGTGTAGTCCACGTTCTCGGCGGTGTCGGTGGGCCAGTGGTAGTTCGAGGGGATCTTGAACTCGTCCACCGAGCCCAGCGTGGCGGTGCGGTAGCCGGCGAGCAGCGCGACTACTCCGTCGGTGGCGTTGCGGAAGCGCAGGTCGCGCACCACCTCCACACCCTCTTCCTCCGCGCAGCGGTGGATGAGCGCGATCAGGTCCTTGGGGTACTCGTGGATGCCGAGCATGCCCTCGCCCTCCAGCAGCAGCAGCCTCGGCGAGCCCACGGTGTCCACGCAGATGAAGTCGGTGCTGTCGGTGGGGAGGGATGGGAAGTGGCGGCGGCCCCACGCCTGCATGCCCTCCGAGAAGGACTCCTCCGAGCCGGTGGAGAGCAGGATCACGCGCGTGCGCTCGAGCGGGTTGGCCCGCAGCGCGTGCGCGAGAGAGACCACGGCGGCGACGCCCGTGAGGTTGTCGTTGGCGCCGGGCACGACCTTGCGCAGCCCGATGTCGGCCATGGCGGCGGCGTTGCCCAGGCTGAGAAGCGCGCCTATCCGGCGCAGCGGCCGCAGCCCGAGCAGGCTGCCGAGCGCCACCGCCAGCGGGCCGAAGAACGCGCCCCAGAGCGTGCCGGGCGTGGTGTTGCTGGCCTCCAGCAGCTTCGGATAGCGCCGCAGGATCCAGCGCGGCGGGCCGGGGTGGAAGACCAGCCCGGAGTGGGCGGCGTCGTGGTGGGCCACCAAAACCACGGTGTGCTCGGCGCCGGCGGGGCCCAGCTCCGCGTGCACGTTGACGGTGGTGCGCTTGGGGAGGAAGAGGCGGCGGAACCAGCGGCGCTCGTGGCGCACGTCGTCGGCCACGCCCGCGGCCGCGAAGGCGCCCGCCGCCACGCCTGCCACGCGGCTGCGTCCGAGCCCGGCGAGCGCGGCGAGGCCGGTGAGCAGCCCGAGCGGCCACCAGTAGGTGCCGTGCACCCGCTCCTCCTCGAGCCGCACGAGCTGCGCCCCGGCGGCGCGCAGCTCCGCGGCGATGAGCTCGGCCGCGCGACGCTCGCCGTCCGACGCCGAGGGGCGCTCCATGGCGGCGAGGCGGGTGACGAGGTCTCGCAGGTCGTCCTGGCCGAGGGCGTTCACGAGCGCGGTAGGGTACCCGCCGATGGCGGACGACGACTGCATCTTCTGCAAGCTCGCCGCGGGAGAGCTGCCGGCGCAGGTGGTGGACGAGGACGAGCACACGCTCGCCTTCATGGACATCAACCCCTGGACGCGCGGCCACGCGCTGGTCATCCCGCGCAACCACTCGAAGAACCTCTACGAGGTCGAGGACGAGGACTTCGCCCACGCGTCCGTCGCGGCGGCCCGGCTGGCCCGCACCATGCGCGACCGCCTCGCCTGCGACGGCGTCAACGTCCTCAACTGCTGCGAGCCGGCCGCCTGGCAGACGGTCTTCCACTTCCACCTCCACGTCATCCCGCGCTACGCGGGCGACCCGCTGGCACTGCCCACGCGCCCGCTCGAGATGGACCAGGACGAGCTGGCCGCCGTTGCCGACGATCTCCGTGGCTGAGCGCAAGGTCACCTACGACCGCGACGGCCACGTGGGCGTGGTGACCCTGGCCGACCCTCCGCTCAACCTGTTCGGCGCCGAGCTGATGAACGAGCTCATGGCCGCGATGGAGGAGGCGGAGGGCGACGGCCCGCGCGCTCTCGTCATCCGTGCCGAGGGGCGCGTGTTCACCGGCGGGGTGGACGTGGAGGTGTTCCACGGGCTCACTCCCGAGCGGTCGGCGGCGCTGTTCCGCGAGCTCGTGGGCGTCGTCCACAAGCTCGAGGCCATGCCGTTCCCCACGCTGGCGTGTGTGCACGCGCTCTGCCTCACCGCCGGCTTCGAGCTGTCGCTGGGCTGCGACATGATCTGGGCGGGTCAGTCGGCCAAGTTCGGCCTGGTGGAGCGGGTGGTGGGCATCACGCCCGCCATGGGCGGCACGCAGCGCCTCGTGGAACGCGCCGGCCCGGCCCGCGCGCGCGAGCTCGTGATGAGCGGCGCCCTCTACGACGCCGGCACGCTGGAGCGCTGGAACGTGGTCAACAAGGTGCTGCCCGACGCCGACCTCGAGGAGGGCACGCTGGCGTTCGCCCGCGAGCTGGCGGACGGGCCCACCAGGGCGCACGCCGCCACCAAGCGCCTGGTGCGCGCCGCCATCGACGAGGGCGTTCGCGGCGCGGACGCGCGGATCGGCGAGATCGTGGGCCCGCTGTTCGACACCGACGACACCAAGGCCGCCGTGGAGACCTTTCTGGGCGAAGGCCCCGGCAAGGCGACGTTCGAGGGGCGATGAGGCGGCGGCTCCTCGCCCTGCTCGCCGTGGTGGCCGTGGCGGTGCCTGCGCTGGCGTTCGCCCAGTCGCGCATCCTCGACCGCGACGACTCCGCGGGCGTGGTGGATCTCGCCTCCGCCCGCGCCGCCCACAACCGCGTCACCGACGAGCTGGTCTGGGTCATCGACCTCCACGACGCCTTCCGCGCCGACCTCCTGCTCAACCGCGACGGCCCACCTGGCAGCGTCTGCGTGAACATGTGGACGCGCCGCACGCCCGGCGAGGGCGCGCCCGACTACGACGTCTGCGTGACCTCCGAGGAGCGCGGCCGCGAGCTGCGCGCGACGGTGGCCCAGCACCGCTTCGCGGGCGATGTCAGGCGGCGCGGCACGGCCGACGTGGAGGAGGCTTCGGACACCCGGCTCGAGCTGCGCGTGGATCCGGACCTCATCCGCCGGCCGCGCTCGCTGCACTGGACCGTGCAGGCCGCCGTGTTCTCGCCCGGCTGTCCCACGTTCACCGGCTGCGAGGACTTCATCCCCGACCGTCCGCGCACCTCCCGCACCAGGCTCCGCACGCCGCGCTAGGGGGTCAGGTCTTGCAATCCCGCAGGCTGCTGGATTGCAAGACCTGACCCCCCACCAAGCCTTGGTAGCGTTCCCGCGGGAATTGGCGCCGCCGGCGCCGTGATCGCGAACGAGGAGAGGGTGCAGCACGCATGGCAACTGGAACCGTGAAGTGGTTCAACGACGAGAAGGGCTTCGGCTTCATCACGCCCGACGAGGGCGGCAAGGACCTCTTCGTGCATCACACGGGCATCGACGGCCAGGGCTTCAAGACCCTGCAGCCCGACGCGAAGGTCGAATTCGACTCCGAGGAGGGTCCCAAGGGTCCCAAGGCCGTCAACGTCCGCGCGCTCTAACCTGAACGCAGACCCGGAATGCCCAAGGAAGAGAAAATCGAGATGGAGGGAGAGATCACCGAGGCTCTCCCCAACACCATGTTCCGGGTCAAGCTGGACAACGACCACGAGGTCCTCGGCCACATCTCGGGCAAGATGCGCCGGCACTACATCCGCATCCTGCCCGGTGACCGGGTGAAGATCGAGCTCTCGCCCTACGACCTGGACCGGGGCCGCATCACCTACCGCTACAAGTAGCTCGCCGGGCGCGAGTCCACCCACTCGCGCCCCGTGGCCCGCTCGAGGTGCTCGGCGGCGTCGAGCACGCGCGCCTCGGCGTTCCACGGCCCCTGGATCATGAGGCCGACAGGCAGGCCGCTCGGATGGCGCCCCACGGGCACGGATGCCCCGGGGATGCCGGTGAGGTTGCCGAAGCCCGCCTGGCGGACGTTGCCGGCGTCCGCGGGCGCGGGGCCCGACGGCAGCTCGACCACCGGGTTGTCGATGCGCGGGGCGGGGGCGGGCACCGTGGGCCACACGAGCACGTCCGCGCGCTCGAACGCGCGGGCGGCGGAGCGTCGCAGCAGCGAGCGCACGCGGTCGGCGCGCACGAGCAGGTGGCCGGGCACCAGCAGCTCGTACTTCACGAGCGCGCGCATGATCGGGTCGGCCTCCGCCAGCTCCTCAGGGCTGAGCGAGGGCATGCCCTCCAGGGTCAGCCGGAGCACGGCGGCCACCTGGGCGTGCTCGGCGCCGTCGATCTCGATGTCCTCGGTGCGCCAGCCGGCTGCCTGGACGGCGTTGCGGCAGGCCTGCTCGACGTGGGGGTCGATGTCCTCCCAGAAGGGCGAGCTCACCAGGCCGGCCACGAGCTTCGAGCCGTCGCCGGCCGGAAGCTCGCGGCCGAACAGGGCCGAGCCGAGCAGCCGGGCGTCGGCGGCGTCGCGGCACAGCGGACCCGCCTGGTCCATCGACAGGTTGCCGTGCACGTTGCCCTCGGGCCCGACCGTGCCGAACGTGGGCTTGATGCCCGTGGCGCCGCAGTAGGCGGCGGGCAGGCGGATGGAGCCGCCACCGTCGGCTCCCACGGCTCCGGCCACCAGCCGCGCCACCGGAGCGGCCGCCGAGCCGCCGGACGAGCCGCCGGCGCAGTGCTCGGCGTCCCAGGGATTGCCGGCGGGACCGTAGGCGGAGAGGTGGCCGGTGGACCCGGCGCCCCACCAGTGCATGTTCGTGACGCCGCAGACCACCGCGCCGGCCGCGCGCAGGCGCTCGTGCACGGCGGAGCCGCCGGCCCCGAGGGCGGGCTTGCCGGTGCCGTCGGTGGGGGCGCGCCAGGGCAGGCAGAACTGATCCTTCACGGCCACGGGCACGCCATGCAGCGGCCCTGGCGGGGCCTGCGCCAGCATGCGCTCGGACTCCTCGGCGAAGGTGGCGATCATCGACCGGATCTCGCCGTTGCGCTCCTCGACGCGCTCGAGCGTGGCTCGCAGCAGCTCGGCGGGATCGAGGTCGCGGGCGGCGATGAGGGCCGCCTGCTCGCGCAGGGAGAGATCCTGGGGGTGGCCATCGTGCGCGGCGGCGGACGGGGCCGCGGCGGCGGTCTCCGCAGGCGCGGCCGCGGGCTCGCCGGCCGCCGCGGGCGCCACTCCCTCCCGGCTCCCGTGCGGGGCGCGGCCGGGGTCGAGGTCGGCCTCCTCCCAGACGTCGGCGAGGTCGGCGGCCGCCAGCGCGCGCATGCCGGGGCCGTAGATGCCGTCGGCCACGCGCATCACGGCGAGGTCGGTGTCGTCCACCTCCACGCCGGCCAGCTCCAGGCCGCTGCGCACGAAGCTCTCGAAGGCGTCCATGGGGGCGCTTACCCTAACCGCATCGACACCACCCGAATGGTGTTCAATCCTGCGGCCATGAAGCGACTTCTTCCGATACTCGCCGTCATCGGCGCCGCCCTCGGCGCGCCCGCGGCCGCCGAAGCCCGCGTCGTCGAGCTCGGCGCCAGCGCCAGCCCCCCGCCGGTCAGCTGCCCCGACAACTGCCAGGCGATCGGCCGGGTCACGGGCTACCAGCTGCGCGCCGGCACCGAGCGCAGCCCGTTCAAGGTGGACCGGCGCGGCAAGATCGTGGCCTTCAGCGTCACGCTCGGCAATCCCGACCAGGAGCAGGTCGAGTTCTTCAACGACCTCTTCGGCGGTCCCTCCCAGGTGCAGCTCGTGATCCTGCGGCCGGGCTCCAAGCGCAGGCACCGGCTCACGGGCCGCAGCGAGGTGTTCGAGGTCAACGACTACTTCGGCTCCACGCCCACGTTCGTGCTCTCGCGCCCGGTCACGGTGCGCAGGGGCTACGTGGTGGCGCTCAGCGTGCCCACCTGGATCCCGAGCTTCGCGGTGGGCCTGCCCGAGTCGGACGTCTGGCGCTCCTCCCGCGACCCCGGCAGCTGCGACGACGTGCGCCAGCACGCCGACCAGACGCGCAGGGGCAGCCTGAGGACCTACGGCTGCATCTACCGCACCGCCCAGCTGCTCTACACGGCCACGTTCGTCCCGGACAACCGCCGCACCAACCGGCGCTGATCACACCGGGTTGGCGCCGCGCCAACCCCTTGCGCGGTTTGACACGAGCCGGACGCGGGGAGGTATCCTCGCGCTGTGTCCACCGAGGGATGGATCTTCATGGTCGGCTTTCGTGTATTCGATGTCGGCCTTCTGATCCTGTGGCTCGTCTGGTTCTTCCGGCTGCGGGACGACGATGACGACCTGCCCGATGACGACGGCCCGGGCGGCGGTGGCCCCGACGCCGGTCCCGATCCGGACTCGGGCGGAGGCGGAGGCGGCCTGCGCATCCCGCTCGGACGCCCCGGTCCCGGCCCTCGCCGCCGCGACCATGCGCCACGCCGTCCGGGGCCGGTACGCCGTGGCGGATCGCTGCCCGTGCCCGTCCCGCTGCCTGCCAGGGTGAGGAACCCGGCGCCGATACCGGCGCCGGCTCGGCGCAGCCAGGCCGCCGCTCAGCAGGCCCCCGGGTTCTCCTGGCAGAACTGCTCGAACCGCTCGGCGGGGCTGCCGGCCGGCGGCGGCGTGTCGTTCTGAGGCGTGTCCTCGGGCGCGGGCTGACCGCCGGAAGGAGGCTGCTGCTGGCCGCCCTGGTCGCCGCCGTCGGCGGGCGGGGCGGCGTCGCCGGGCGTCTGGGCGTCGGGCGTAGCGCCCCCGTCCGCTCCGTCGGTGCCGGTGGTGCCGTCGGGCAGGTCATCGAGGGTGGGCGTCTCGTCGTTGCCCGGCAGCGACAGCTCGGGCGCCGGAGGCACGGTCTCGGCCGTCTCGTCGTCACCGCCGCAGCCTGCGGCCACGAGCGCGAGCAGCGCGAGCACGAGTGCGGCCTCGTGCCGCACGGTCAGCCTTCCAGAGCCGGAAGCCGCCGACCGCAGTGCGGACAGTCGTTGACGTCCTTGGGGCTAAGCTGCTCGAGCGAGCAGCCGCACAGGCGCAGGTTCTCGACCGACCACGGAAGCTGGCTGGGGGAGGGGGCGAGCGGAAGCAGCTTGCCGACCACCTCGAACTCCTCGCCGCTGTCGCGGTCAACATAGACCGCGCCCGGCTCGACCTCGCGAATGACCTCGCGATCGGACCGGGAACGCAGGCGATACTTCTGCGGGCCGCTCATCAGGCGGGGAGCCTAGCAATCGGGGGGATACTCCCGGCCCGTGCGCATCCTCGTCTTCCACGCCTTCCTGCTGCGCGGCACCGGCAGCAACATCTACAACGCCGGCCTGGCCCAGGCGCTCGTCCGCCTCGGTCACGAGGTGCACCTGTTCTGCCAGGACACGGGCGCCGCCCGGCTGCCGTGGGTGGACGCCGTCGGCACCTGGCGCGACGGGCGCCTGGAGCTGGAGCGCCTGCGCGAGCCGGTGCGCTGCACGGCCTACCTGCCGGACACCGCCGGGCTGCTGCCGGTGTACGTGGCCGACGAGTACGAGGGCTTTCGCGCCGTGCCCTACCCGGACCTCCGCGACGACGAGATCGAGGCCTATGTCGAGGCCAACGCCGCCGCCGTGCGCGACGTCGTGGCGGCCGCAGCGCCCGAGGTCGCTCTGGCCAACCACCTGGTGATGGGCCCGGCCGTGCTGGCGCGCGCCGGGGGCGTGGCGTACGCGGTGAAGGTGCACGGCAGCGCGCTCGAGTACACGGTGCGCCGTCACCGCGAGCGCTTCCTTCCGTGGGCGCGCCAGGGCCTGGCGGGGGCGGGCGCGGTGCTGGTGGGCTCGCGCCACACCGCGGAGAGCCTCTGGGAGGTGATGGACGAGCCCGGCCTCCCCGCCCGGACCCGGCTTGGCCCGCCGGGGGTGGACGTGCACGCGTTCCTGCCTCGCCCGCCCGCCGAGGCCGCGGAGCGGGTGCGCGCGCTCGCCGGCCGGCTCGAGGGCGCCACGGGCGGCTGGGGCGGGGACGCCGGCGCTTCCGATGCGCTGCGCTCGCTGGACCCGGAGCGCGACCTGGTCGTGAGCTACGTCGGCAAGCTGATCGTGTCCAAGGGCGTGGACCTGCTGGTGGCGGCGTGGCCGCTGGTCGCGGCCGAGGTGCCGGCGGCGCGCCTGTGCATCGTCGGCTTCGGCACCTACCGGCCTGGCCTGGAGCGGCTGGTCGCGGCGCTGGCCGCGGGGGACCGCGCGGCCGCGCGCGAGGTGGCGGCACGGGGCCGGGAGCTCGAGGGCGGTCCAGCCGGTGAGCTCTCATACCTCGCGGCCTTCCTGGACGGGCCCGGCGCAGGCGACGCCTACCTGCGCGCGGCCCCCGCGGCGTTCGAGCGTGTGGCCTTCACCGGCCGGCTCGAGCACGGCGACCTGCCCGACCTGCTTCCCGGCTGCGCGGCCCAGGTCGTGCCCAGCACCTTCCCCGAGGCCTTCGGGATGGTGGCGGCGGAGGCGGCCTGCTGCGGCGCGCTGCCGCTGTCGGCCGCGCATTCGGGGTTGGCTGAGGTCACGGCTCGGCTGGCCCCCGCGTTGCGAGTGCCGCTGCGCGACCTGCTGGCGTTCGAGCCCGGTCCCGGGGCGGTGGAGGAGATCGCGGCCAAGCTCGTGCGCTGGCTCCGGCTGGGAGCGGATGAGCGCTCGGAGGCCGCCGCGGCGCTGTCGGCGGCGGCGCGCGAGCTGTTCGGCTGGGAGCAGGTGGCGGACGGCGTGATCGCGGCCGCGCGGGGGCGCCTGGACGGGCTGCCCGAGGTCGAGCCGGCCGGTGCGTCCCTCCGCCCGGCGAGTGGATAGTCTTCCCGCGACTTGGAGCGGAGGAGCAACACTCGCGGCGCCGTGGCGGCGGTTCTGCTGGCCATCTGCGCGCTCCTCGCGGCCGGTTGCGGCCGCGACGAGCCGGCCGATCTCGCCAACGGCAAGACGCTGTTCATCGGCGAGGGCACGTGCGGCGCCTGCCATGCGCTCGCGCGCGCGGGCACCAGCAGCACGGTGGGTCCCGACCTCGACGCCGCCTTCGGCCCCTCCCGCCGCGCGGGCATGGGTGAGGAGACGGTGGAGGGCATCGTCCTGCGCCAGATCTCGCACCCGCTCAGGAACAGCGAGATGCCGGCGAACCTGGTGACGGGCGACGACGCGGAGGACGTGGCGGCCTACGTCGCGCAGGCGGCGGGCATGCCGGGCGAGGATCCCGGCGCCCTCGCCACCATCGGCCAGGCGGAGGAGGCCGAGCCGGTCGCCGCCGACGCCGGCACGCTGACGCTGCCGGCCGACCCCAGCGGCGCGCTCGCCTTCGTCTCCGGGAACCCGGACAACCCGGGCCGCGTCAGCCAGGCCACCGCCCAGCCCGGCGACCTGCTGCTCACGTCGCTCAACGAGTCGCCGATCCAGCACAACATCGCCATCAGCAACGGCATCGAGGAGATCGGGCCCGTGGTGGGCACCGGCGGCACCTCCGAGGTCACCGCACCGGTTGAGGCGGGCGAATACACCTTCCTCTGCACCGTGCCGGGGCATGCCGAGGGCGGCATGCAGGGCGTCCTCACCGTCGAGTAGCGCCCGGCGTGGCCCGCGGCGCGCTCAGCCCACCAGATCGACCAGCGCCGGCAGCAGCCCGGGCGAAGCGGCCGCAAGCCCGGCGGGTTCGCCGGAGAGCCACCGCGTCGCCCCGCCCGCCTCCTCCACCAGGAGGCGGCCAGCGGCCCAGTCCCACGGCTTCAGCCCCCGCTCCCAGTAGCCGTCCAGGCGGCCGGCGGCCACCCAGGCGAGGTCGAGCGCGGCCGAGCCGGCCCGGCGGATGTCTCGCACGCGCGGGAGGATCCGCACGAGCGCCTCGGCCTGCACCGCGCGCCGCTGCGCCTCATAGCCGAACCCCGTGGCCACCAACGCCGTCTCCAACGCCGCACAGCCGCTCACGCGCACGGGTGCGCCGTTGAGCCGGCAGCCGCCGCCGCGAAGGGCGCTGAACGTCTCGGACCGCGCGGGGTCGTGCACCACGCCCGCGGCGAGGCCGTCGGCGTCCTCGAGCGCGATGCTCACGGCCCAGGCGGCATGGCCGTAGAGGAAGTTCACCGTGCCGTCGAGCGGATCGACGATCCAGCGCCGGCCGGCGCCCGGCTCGCCCGCGGCGTCCGCGGAGGCACCCTCTTCGGCGAGCAGTCCGTCATCCGGCCGCGCGTCCAGCAACGACCGTGCGATGAGCGCCTCCGCCTCGCGGTCGGCGTCGGACACCGGGTCGGTGGCGCTGGACTTGGCCGCGAGGCCGCTCGCGGGCCGGCGGAAGCGCTCCAGCAGCAGGTCGCCGGCGGCGCGGGCGATCCGCTCCGCGAGCTCGAGATCCCCGCTGAGCGACACTCTCAGACGATCGCCCGCGCGAGCAGGACGATGACCACGATCACCGCCGCCACGCCCCCGACCCACAGCAGGAAGCGGAAGGCCTCCTGCTCGGATCTCAGCGGGTTGAGCACGTTAGATGATGTAGATCGTCGTGTAGACGACGATCCACATGACGTCCACGAAGTGCCAGTAGATCCCGGGGATCTCAACGCCGCGGTGCTCCTTGGCGGTGAAGTGCCCTCGGAAGGCGCGAGTGGTGGCGAATCCGAGGAGCATCAGCCCGATGAACACGTGCGCGCCGTGCAGGCCGGTGAGGCCGTAGAACATCGAGCCCTGGGCGTGGTCGGCGGGCGCGAAGCCGATCTGCACGTACTCGTTGATCTGGATCGTCAGGAAGGTCAGGCCCAGCAAGAAGGTGGTGAGCAGGCCGGCGCGCATAGCCGCGCGGTTTCCGTTGCGCGCGCCCTCGAGCGCCCAGTGCATCGTGAAGCTCGACGAGATCAGGATGGCTGTGTTCACGCCCGCGACCGCCACGGGCAGCTCCGTGCCGTCCGCCGGCCACGACGCGTCTCCCACGACCCGGATGAAGAAGTAGGCCGTGAAGAACGCTCCGAAGAGCATGATCTCGGAGATGATGAAGAGCAGCATCCCGAGCATCTGCGCGTCGACCCGCGAGGACTGGTTGGCGGCGGGCGGGCCGTGGTGCTCGTGGGCCTGGCCGGCCACGGAGGCGGATTCCATGGCTACGCTCCCGTCTCGGCGCGCTCGGTGTCCGAGACCACCACGTGCTCGATGTCCTTGGCGGTGGAGGCGCGCACCCGCGCTATGAGGTCGGTGCGCAGCCAGCCCGAGCGGGTGGCCGGGAAGGTGGAGATCACGATCTCGTCGATCGCGTAGTACTGGAGCGTGTTCTGGATGGCGGTGAACGGGTCCGGATGCCCGACCTGGCCGACCGCCTGCAGCCCCTCCTTCTCCATGAGGCCCAGCATGTGAGCCAAGCGCTCGGGCGCCTCGTCGTCCGACTGCGGG
This sequence comes from Thermoleophilaceae bacterium, assembly GCA_040901445.1. Lineage (GTDB taxonomy): Bacteria > Actinomycetota > Thermoleophilia > Solirubrobacterales > Thermoleophilaceae > JBBDYQ01. The sequence continues at coordinate 111,529 of JBBDYQ010000004.1, forward strand.
GTGACCACCACGAACCGGTGCGGCTTCTCCGCGGACTTGCCCTTGAGAAGTCCCATGAGGGGCTGGCCGCCCATCGTCTGGTTGGCGATCACGAGCGTGTGCGTGACCTCCGCGCGGTCCACGTCGAGGTCCACGACCACGTGCTCGACGGGCACCTGGCCCGCCTCGCGCACCCGGTCGATGAGGTCGCGCCGCAGCCAGCCCGAGCGCGTCTCGGGATGGGTGGAGATGATGACCTCGTCGTAGCCGTTCTCGGCGAGAGCGTCCGTGATCGCCGAGTAGGGATCGGGGTCCATGACCTCGCCCTCGGCGTCGATGCCCGCCTCACGCAGCTGCGCGAGCGTGAGCCGCAGGCGATTCTCGGCCGCCGCGCGGATGGACTCGTCGTACACGACGTAGCCGTGGTTGGGCTGGTTCTGCGGGCAGATGACCCGCACCGACACCGGGCCGGACTCGGCGTGCTTGCGCACGGCGTCGATGAGCGCCCGCCCGCCGACGGTCTCGTTGGCCACCACGAGGATGCGCTGGGCCTCGGGCGTCATTCGGGGCTATGTGCCACGGCCGGGGAACCTGGGGCGCCCGCCGGCGCCTGCTCCTCCTTGAAGACGGCGTGCACCGCACCGGGCACGCCGAACTCGTACGGGCCGCCGACGACGGTGGGGATCTCGTCGAAGTTGAAGATCGGCGGCGGGGAGGAGACCTGCCACTCGATCGTGTGCGCGCGCCATGGGTTGGCGGCCGCGCGCGGCCCGTGGCGCCAGCTGGCGACCATGTTGTAGAGGAAGATGAAGAACGAGGCGCCGAAGATGAACGCCGAGACGGAGATGAACGCGTTCAGCGTGGCGAACTGGTCGGCGTAGTCGGCCACGCGGCGGGGCATGCCGTCGACGCCCACGAAGTGCATGGGCCCGAAGGTGAGGTTGAAGAACACGAACGAGAGCCAGAAGTGCAGCTTGCCCAGGCGCTCGTCGTACATCCGGCCGGTCATCTTCGGGAACCAGTGGTAGATGCCGGCGAAGATCGTGAACACGCTGCCGCCGAAGAGCACGTAGTGGATGTGCGCCACCACGAAGTAGGTGTCCGACACGTGGATCGTGATCGGGATCATCCCGAGGACGATCCCGCTGATCCCGCCGAGTGTGAACATCGTGATGAAGCCGAGCGCGAACAGCATCGGCGTGGTGAGGTGGATCACCCCTCTCCAGAGGGTGGCGAGCCACGAGAAGATCTTGATCCCGGTGGGCACCGCGATGAGCAGCGTGGTGATCATCATGGGCACCCGCAGCCACGCGAACATGCCGGACACGAACATGTGGTGCGCCCAGACGGTGAAGCCCAGGATCACGATGGCCATGAGCGAGAACGCCATCATCCGGTACCCGAAGATCGGTTTCCTGGCGTTGGCGGAGATGACCTCCGAGATGATCCCGAAGCCCGGCAGCATCATGATGTAGACGGCCGGGTGCGAGTAGAACCAGAAGACGTGCTGGTACATGATCACGTCGCCGCCGTTGGCCGCCGAGAAGAAGTTGGTGCCCAGCGCCCGGTCGAAGAGCACGAAGAACTGCGAGCCGGCGATGAAGGGCGTGGCGATGACCACCAGCAGTGACGTGGTGAAGTTGGCCCACACCAGCAGCGGCATGCGCCAGAAGGTCATCCCCGGCGCCCGCATCGTGATGATGGTGACCAGGAAGTTGAGCGCCGTGGCGATGGACGCGGCGCCGGCGAACTGCACGCCGATGGTGAAGAACGTCTGGCCGAGCGGGGTCTCGGTGGACAGGGGGGCGTAGGCCGTCCAGCCGGTCGCGAACGCGCCGCCCTCGGCGAAGAAGCTGGCCGCCATCATGATCCCGGCCGGCGGCAGCATCCAGAAGGAGAGCGCGTTGAGGCGCGGGAACGCCATGTCCGGCGCGCCGATCATGAGCGGCAGCACGTAGTTCGCGATGCCGGCGAACACCGGGATGATGAACAGGAAGATCATCAGCGACGCGTGGACCGAGAACAGCCCGTTGAAGGTGTTCGGGTCCACGAACTGCGAGCCGGGCGCCGCGAGCTCGGCGCGCATGAGCATGGCCATCAGGCCGCCGAGCACGAAGAAGACGAAGGTCGTGACGATGTACTGGATGCCGATGACCTTGTGGTCGGTGTTCACGCGGAAGTAGTCGCGCCAGGAGTGCGCGCCGTGGCCCGAGTGGTCGTCGGGGACGGTGGGCGCGCCGGCGGCCCACCGGAACCAGTAGTCGAAGCAGCCGATGCCCACGAGGAAGGCCATCGGCACCGAGATGAGGCAGACGGTGATGATCGCGTCGCCGTCGAAGACCGGCTCGTACCCGTACAGCGCGCGGACGCCGACCGTGATTGCCATGCCGACGGCCGTGCCCGCGGGCAGGGACAGCAGAGCGCGCCACCAGCCGGGCGCCATGAGCTTGGCGGTGAGCGTCATCGCCTCTCCCTCGTCACGGCCCGCATGCTACTGAGAGGCCTCGCCCTCGCCGCCCTGGGCCGGATCGAGTCCGCCGCCCGATTCCTCGCCCTCGGCGCGCTGCTCGGCGAGGAAGCTCTCGAACTCCGCCTCGGGCACGACGCGCACCCGCTGACGCATGGTGGAGTGGCCGATCCCGCACAGCTCCGCGCACACGATCTGCCAGCTGCCCGTGCGGCTGGGCGTGACCCGGGTGCTGGTGGTGATGCCGCGGACGGCGTCCTGCTTCATGCGGAACTCGGGCACCCAGAAGGAGTGGATGACGTCCGCCGTTCGGATGTTGAACTTGACCCTGCGGTCGACCGGGAGGACGAGCTCCTCGGTGTCCACGTCGGCGGCCGGGTAGCGGAACGTCCAGGCGAACTGCTGCCCCGTGACGTCCACCACCATCTCGTTGTCCGCCTTGGCCTCGATGTCGTCGAGCACCACCCACGAGTAGATCGCGAGCGCCGTGACGATGATGAACGGGATCGTCACCCAGATGATCTCGAGCTTGGTGTTGCCGTGGATCGGGGGCCCGTCGCCCTTGTTGCCCGGCTTGGCCCGGAAGCGCACCACCGAGTAGATGGCAACGGTCATCACCAGCACGAAGATCGGGACGGCGGTGATCATGACGACGTCCCAGAGCGTGTCGATGTCCTCGGCCGCCGTCGAGGATTGCGCGGGGAACCAGTCGATCAGCAGCACGATGACGATCCCGATGATCGACGCGCCGGTGCCGATGGCGAACATCTTCACCATCTCGCGCCGGCTGAAGCGAGACACGTCCTGGGTGGGCTCCTCCACGGCGCGCGAGTGTATAGAACCAGGGGGACCCGACCCCCCCGGGCGCGGCTATGCGGCGAGCGTGTTCCCGGCGGAGCGGAAGCGCGAGGGCGGGGCGCCGAACCGCCGCCGGAAGGCCTTCGCGAACTGCGCCGGCTGGCGGTAGCCCACGCGCCGGGCCACGTCGCGCACCGGCAGCGAGCCCTCGGCGAGCAGCTCGCGGGCGCGGCGCATGCGGATCTCGCCGAGACAGGTGCGGAAGCTCGTGCCGGCGCTCTCGGCGAATGCGCGCTGCAGCTGGCGCCGGGACGTGGCCACCCGGCGCGCGACGTCGTCCAGCTCGAGCTCGCGCGCGAACTCCCGCTCGATGATCGCGATCGCGTCCTCGTAGAGCGCTCGGCGCCGTTCGATTGTGGAGTTGCGGGTCATGCTGTGTCCTACGCAGTGTCGGGGCAATCGGATGCACGCGCAATCGACGCGCCGCCCGCCTCGTCGGCTAAGCTTGCGGCAATCGTCACGAGGGAGGTTCGTTTCAATGCAGGTTCGCGAGGGCATGAGCGCGGCGGTCCTCATGGTCGGCCCCGCCCATACGCTGCGTGAGGCGGCGCGTCAGATGTCGGACCGCAAGGTCGGCGCCGCGATCGTCATCGACCCCGAGGCGCAGGGGCCGTCGATCATCACGGAGCGTGACCTGCTGGACTCGCTCGGAGCGGGCCAGGACCCCGACACCGAGCAGGTGTCGGACCACCTGTCCGCCCGCCTGACCTTTGCCGCCCCGGACTGGCCGCTCGAGCGCGCGGCAGAGGCGATGGTCAAGGGCGGCTTCCGCCACCTCGTGGTGGTCGAGAACGGCGACACCGTCGGCGTCCTCTCGATGCGCGACATCGTCCGCTGCTGGACGATGGACGGCGCCTCGTGCGACGTGCCGGCCTGACCGTGGGCTGAGCCGGCCCCGGCCTCCCTGACGCCGCCCGCCCCGCCGCGGCCCCCCGACGCCGCGCGCACCGCCGCGGCCCCCCGACGCCGCGCGCACCGCCGCGGCCGCACCGCCCGCCCCGCCGCGGCCCCCAGGGGGGCGAACTCGGGTAAGTCTCCTGCTTTGGGGGTCGTATGGACGCCCAGGCCAGGACGGTTGAGTGGAGGATCGCGCGGATTGCCCGTCGCGCGCATGGCGTCGTGACCCACGCCGAGTTGCTGGAGGCGGAAATCAGCCGCGATGAGATCCGTGGGCGTGTACGGCGGGGGGCCCTGATCCCCGAGTTTCGCGGTGTGTATCGGGTGGGCCATGCCGCGCCGAGCACGGAGGCGCGCTACATGGCGGCGGTGAAGGCGTGCGGCCGGAAGGCTGTGCTGAGCGGGCTGGCGGCGGCTTATCTGCTGGGGCTGGTCAAGCGCCGTCCGTCGGTGCTGGAGGTGACCGCGCCGACCGAGCAAAAGGTCGCGGGGATCCGGCCGCGCCGCGCGCGCCGCCTCGATGCCCGCGACCGGATGGTCTTCAACCGCATCCCGGTGACCAGCGTGGCGCGGACCCTGGTGGACATCGCGGCGGACCTCGACGAGGAGGAGCTGGCCCGTGCCTGCCACGAGGCGCAGGTGCGCTACCGCACCACCCCCGCCGAGGTGGAGGAGGTGCTCGAGCGCCGACCCACCAGCCCCGGCGCGGCCAAGCTGCGAAGGATCATGAGCGGCGAGACCAAAGTCACCCTGAGTGCCCTGGAACGCAAGTTCCTCCAGCGGCTCAAAGAGGCAAACCTGCCGCTGCCCGCCGAAACCAACAAGCCCGCCGGCAGCAAGCGCGTCGACTGCCGCTGGCCAGAGCACAAGCTCACCGTCGAGCTCGACTCCTACACATTCCACAACAGCCGCCATTCCTGGGAGCAGGACCGCAGGAGAGAGCGCGAAGCCCACGCCCGCGGCGACACCATCCGCCGCTACACCCACGACGACGTCTTCCACGACCCGCGGCAGATGCAGGACGAGCTGCGAGCGCTCCTGGCCGGCGGAAAGTGCTAGTGCCCGTCGCCGTGCTGCAGCGGCAGGTCCGCGATGTCCTGGCGCGTGTCCGCGATCCAGCGGAACAGGGGGAGCAGGAGGACGACGAGGCCGAGGGCGAAGACCCACCAGGCCACCACGACGCCCACCAGGGCGATCGTGATTCCGAGCGCCACCAGCAGCGGGATGTAGCTCGGGCCCGGGAGGTGGATCTGCTCGGAGACCTCGGGGACCGGCGGGTCCTGGCGGCGCGGCTCCTCGGCGGCCATCAGTAGATCTGCCCGACGAAGAACGACGCGCCGAAGATGATCAGGGAGATGGCCCCGGCGATGAGCGCGGTGCGCAGGTTCTTGTTGGCGAGGCGCCGATCCACGAGCCCGGAGTTTTTACCAGATCGAGACAATGCGCCCGGCACGCTTGCGCGTAGTCCACCAGCCGAACAGAATGCGGCGGATGGGAGGATCCACCTGAACGTCCTGGGCATCGATGTCGGCGGCACCAAGGTTGCCGTCGCGCAGGTGGCCGACGGCGCGGTCACCGACTCGGTGGAGCACCCCACCGCTCTCGGCAGCGCCGACGAGCTGCTGGCGGGCATCGAGGCGGCCGTGGCCGAGCTCACCGCGCGCACCGGCCCGCCGGACGCGATCGGGGTCGGCGTTCCATCCCAGTGCGAGTTCGCCACCGGGCGGGTGGTGACGAGCGTGAACATCCCGCTGGCCGGGGTTCCGCTGCGCGAGCGGCTCGGCGGCGCCCTCGGCGCGCCCGTGTTCGTGGACAACGACGCCAACGTGGCCGCCCTGGCCGAGGCCGAGCGCGGCGGCGTGGCAAATCTCGTGATGCTCACGCTCGGGACCGGGGTAGGCGGAGGAATCGTGATCGGCGGCCGCCTCTTCCGCGGCGCCACCGGACTCGGCGCCGAGCTCGGTCACGTCGTGATCCACGGCGACGGCCCCGCCTGCCCGGGGAGCTGCCCCAACCGCGGCTGTCTCGAGGCGTTCTGCAGCGGCACCGCGCTGGAGCGCGACGCCACGGAGGCGGCCACGGACCGCCCCGATTCCCGCCTGGGCCGCGCCGCCGGCGAGGACGGGCGCGTGAGCGGGCGCGAGGCCGTGGCCGCGGCGCAGGAGGGCGATCCCGAGGCCCTGCGCATCTTCGATGAGCTCGGCCGCAACCTCGGCATCGGCATCGCGAGCATGGTCAACGTCTTCGAGCCCGAGCAGGTGCTGCTCGGCGGCGGGGCCTCGCGCGCGGCCGATCTCTTCATCGAGCGCGCCAAGAGCGAGGCGGCCGCCCGGGCCCTGCCCGCCCTCTTCGCAAACGTCGAGATCGCGCTCGCGCGCGGCGGCGCGGACGCCGGCGTCCTAGGCGCCGCGGCGCTGGCCGCCCAGGAGGCCGAGCGCCTCGAGACCACCCCTGCCACCCCGTCCGAAGGGAACCGATGACGACCACAGGCACCAGCACGCTCGACGAGCTGTGCATCAACACCATCCGCACCCTCGCGATGGACGGGGTGGAGAAGGCCAAGTCGGGCCACCCCGGCACGCCGATGGCGCTCGCGCCGATCGCGTACCTCCTCTACACGCGGGTGATGAAGCACAACCCGGCCAACGCGGACTGGTTCGACCGCGACCGCTTCGTGCTCTCGTGCGGCCACGCGTCGATGCTGCTCTACTCGTCGCTCTACCTGGCGGGCTACGGGCTCGAGCTGGACGACCTGAAGAACTTCCGCCAGCTCGGCAGCCCCACCGCGGGGCACCCGGAGCGCGGCGACGCCGCCGGCATCGAGGCCACCACCGGCCCGCTGGGCCAGGGCATCTCGATGTGCGTGGGCCTGGCGCTGGCCGAGCGCATGCTGGCCGCGCGCTTCAACCGCGACGGGCACGAGATCGTCGACCACTTCACCTACACGATCGCCAGCGACGGTGACCTGCAGGAGGGCGTGTCGTCCGAGGCCTGCTCGCTGGCCGGCCACCTCGGGCTGGGCCGTCTGATCGCCTTCTACGACGACAACCACATCTCGATCGAGGGCGACACCGAGCTGTCCTTCGGCGAGGACGTGGGCAAGCGCTTCGAGGCCTACGGCTGGCACGTCCAGAACCTGGGCGAGGACCTCGCGCTCGAGCGCATCGAGGCCGCGGTGGAGGCGGCCAAGGGCGAGGACGGCCGTCCGAGCCTGATCATCGTCCGCACCCACATCGCGCCGGGCAGCCCCAACAAGCAGGACACCGAGGAGGCCCACGGCGCGCCGCTGGGCGAGGAGGAGGTGCGGCTCACGAAGCAGGCCTACGGCTGGCCCAGCGAGGAGCCCTTCCACGTTCCGGACGAGGCGCTGGAGCACTTCCGCTCCGAGGCCGGGCGCGGCTCGGAGGCCGAGGAGGACTGGAATGGCCGTCTGGCCGCCTACCGCGAGGCGCACCCCGAGGCCTACGAGCAGCTGGCCCTGATCATGGAGCGCCGGCTCCCCGACGGCTGGGACGCCGACTTGCCGCGCTTCAACCCCGAGGACGGGATGATCGCCACGCGCAAGGCCTCGAACCAGGTCATCCAGTGGGTGGCGCAGGGCGTGCCGCACCTGGTGGGCGGCTCCGCCGACCTCGCTCCATCCACGCTCACGCTGGTCAAGGACGGCGGCAGCGTGGCCAAGGGCGACTACGCGGGCCGCAACCTGCATTTCGGCATCCGCGAGCACGGCATGGGGGCGGTGGTGAACGGGCTCGCCCTCCACGGCTTCAGGTCCTATGGCGCCACCTTCCTGATCTTCAGCGACTACATGAAGGCCTCGGTGCGCCTGGCGGCCATCATGCACCTGCCGTCGATCTTCGTCTACACGCACGACTCGATAGGCCTGGGCGAGGACGGCCCCACCCACCAGCCGGTGGAGCAGCTCGCGGCGCTGCGCGCCACGCCCAACGTGAACGTGGTCCGGCCCGCGGGCGGAAACGAGACGGCGCTGGCGTGGCGGTTCGCGGTGGAGCAGACCGATGCGCCCACGGTGATGGCGCTGTCGCGTCAGGGGCTGCCGTCGTGGAAGCCGTCGGGCGTGCCGCGCGACGCCGTGCACAGGGGCGCGTACACGCTGCGCCACTCATACAAGGACGCCCCGGACGTGATCCTCGTCGGCACCGGCTCGGAGGTGCACGTGTGCACCCGGGCGGCGGAGCTGCTGGAGGCCGACGGCGTGGCCGCGCGCGTGGTGAGCATGCCGTGCATGGACCGCTTCGCCGCCCAGGACGAGGCCTACCGCGACGAGGTGCTGCCGCCCGAGGTGCTGGCGCGCGTGGCGGTGGAGGCCGCTGCGCCCTTCGGCTGGCATCGCTGGGTGGGCGACGCCGGGGCGGTGATCGCGATGGAGGGCTTCGGCGCCAGCGCGCCCCAGCCCGCCCTCTACGAGCACTTCGGCTTCACTCCCGAGCGGGTGGCCAAGACCGCGAAGGAAGTGCTCGAGGGCGTGGGGGCACGGGCATGACGGCCCCGGCACAGCCCACGGTCAACGAGCGCCTGGCCGCGCTCACCGAGGCCGGCACCAGCGTCTGGCTCGACCAGATCCAGCGCAGCCTCATCACGGGCGGCGAGCTGCAGCGGCTGGTGAGCGAGAGCTCGCTCCGCGGCGTGACCTCCAATCCCGCGATCTTCGAGAAGGCCATCCTCGGCTCCAGCGACTACGACACGGAGCTGCGCGAGCTGGCCGGGCAGGGGATGTCGGCGCGCGAGATCTACGAGCACATCGCGGTGCGCGACGTGAGCCTGGCCGCCGATGTGCTGCGGCCGGTGCACGACTCCACGGGCGGCAAGGACGGGTTCGTCTCGCTGGAGGTGGCGCCCGAGCTGGCACACGACACGGAGGGCACCCTGAAGGAGGCCCGCCAGTACTGGGACCTGCTGGGCAAGCCCAACGTGATGATCAAGATCCCCGGCACCCCCGAGGGGCTGCCGGCCATTGAGGAGTCCATCGCCGCCGGCATCAACGTGAACGTGACGCTGCTGTTCAGCGTGGAGGCCTACGCCGAGGTGTGCGAGGCCTACATCCGCGGCATGGAGCGCCGCGCCGACGCGGGCGAGTCGCTCGACGTGCACTCGGTGGCCAGCTTCTTCGTCTCGCGCGTGGACACCGAGGTGGACAAGCGCTTGGCCGACACCGGCAAGGAGGACCTGCAGGGCACCGCGGCGGTGGCCAACGCGCAGGCGGCCTACATGCACTTCAAGGAAGTCTTCCGCGGCGAGCGCTTCGCGAACCTGGCCGCGGCCGGCTGCCCGGTGCAACGGCCGCTATGGGCGTCCACCGGCGTGAAGAACCCCCTCTACCCGGAGACGAAGTACGTGGACGAGCTGGTGGCCCCGGACACCGTGAACACCATGCCCATGGCCACCCTGCTGGCCGCGGGTGAGCACGCGGAGATCAGCGGCCCCAGCGCCGACCAGGACCCGTCCGCCGCGCTGCAGGCGCTCGCGGACGCCGGCATCGACATGAAGGACGTCACCGACAAGCTGCTGCGCGACGGCATCGACGCCTTCGTCAAGCCCTTCGGCAAGCTCATCGACGGCGTGGAGTCCGCCAAGGAGGCTGCCGTCACGGGCCGCCCGCCCACCATCCGCTCCTCCATCCCGGACGAGCTGGAGCCCGCCATCATCGCGCGCGTGAAGCAGGCCACCGACGACCAGGTGGTGCAGCGGGTGTGGCGCAAGGACGAGTCGCTCTGGGGCGGGCCGGGCGTGCCCGAGATCGGCGACCGCCTGGGCTGGCTCACGATCTCCGAGCCGATGCTCGAAGGCGCGGCCGACCTGCGCGCGTTCGCCGAGCAATGCGAAGCCGACGGGCTCACCGACTGCGTGCTGCTGGGCATGGGCGGCTCGAGCCTCGGACCCGAGGTGCTGCGGCGCTCCTTCAGGGACGCCGGCGGCCTCACGCTGCGGGTACTCGACTCCACCGACCCCGCCGCGGTGCTGGAGGCCGAGCGGGCGGTGGACCTGAGCAAGACGCTCTTCCTCCTGTCGTCGAAGTCCGGGGGGACCATCGAGCCCCTCTCGATGTACCGCCATTTCCGGTCCAAGATCGACGACGGCGCACATTTCGCCGCGGTCACCGACCCGGGCTCGGGCCTGGCGGAGCTTGCGGCGGCCGAGGGCTTCCGGCGCTGCTTCGTCAACGATCCCGACATCGGCGGCCGCTACTCGGTGATGTCCTACTTCGGGCTCGTGCCAGCCGCGTTGATGGGCGCGAACGTCGAGGCGCTGCTGCACCGCTCGCAGGTGGCGGAGCAGAACTGCTCGAGCTTCGGCTCCAGCGCGGTGAACTCGGGGCTGTGGCTGGGTCTCGTGCTCGGGGAGCTGGCCCTGCAGGGGCGGGACAAGGCCACGTTCTGCGTGTCCGAGCCCATCTCGAGCTTCGGCCTGTGGGTGGAGCAGCTCATCGCCGAGTCGACCGGCAAGGAGGGCAAGGGCATCCTGCCGGTGGCCGACGAGCCGGTGGGCGAGCCGGGCGCCTACGGCGACGACCGCGTGTTCGTGCACCTGCGCAACGCCGACGAGCCGGACGCCGGCCTCGACGCCCAGATGGACGCGCTGGCCAAGGCCGGCCAGCCGGTGATCACGGTGGCCACGCACGGCGCCGTGGACCTCGGGCGGGTGTTCTTCTTCTCGGAGTTCGGAACCGCGGTGGCGGGCTGGGTGCTCGGCATCAACCCGTTCGACCAGCCCGACGTGCAGTCCGCCAAGGACGCCACCGCGCGCGTGCTGGCGGAGGGCATGCCGGAGATCGAGGACGCCTCCGACGACGCCCTGCGCGCGCTGCTCTCACAGGCGGCGCCGCCGAAGTACGTGTCGATCCACGGCTATTTGCAGCCGTCCGAGGCGTTCGAAGAGGGGGTGGCGGAGCTGCGCGCCGCCATCCGCGACGCCACGAAGGCCACCACCACGTTCGGCTACGGCCCGCGCTTCCTCCACTCCACCGGGCAGCTGCACAAGGGCGGGCCGCCCGACGGGCTCTTCCTCCAGCTCGTGCACGACGGCGACGAGGACGTTGAGATCCCGGGGGCAGGCCATTCGTTCGCCACGCTGAAGAACGCCCAGGCGGCGGGCGACCTCGAGACCCTGCGGGAGCGCGGCCTGCCCGCCGAGCGGGTGCGCCTGGAGGGCGATCCGGTGGCCGCGCTGCGAGAACTGACCAATCGCGTGAAGGAGATGCTCTGATGCAGCTTGGCTTCGTCGGCCTGGGGAAGATGGGCGGGAACATGGTCCATCGCATCCATCGCGACTCGGACCACCAGTGTGTGGTGTGGAACCGCACGCCCGATCCGATCGAGACGGCGGTCGGCCACGGCGCCACGGCGGCCGACTCGCTGGAGGACATGGTCGCCAAGCTCGACAAGCCGCGCCATGTATGGCTGATGATCCCCGCCGGGGCGCCCACGGAGAACACGGTGGATGCCCTGTCCGAGCTGCTCGAGGGCGGCGACACGATCATCGACGGCGGCAACACCCGCTGGACCGACGACAAGCGCCGCGCCGCCGCGCTCGGGCCCAAGGGCATCGCCTATGTCGACGTAGGCACCTCGGGCGGCGTCTGGGGCATCGACGTGGGCTACTGCATGATGGTCGGCGGCCCCGACGACGCGGTGGGCCGCATCGCGCCGCTCCTCGACGTGCTCGCGCCGCCGGCGACCGACGAGCACGGCCCGGGCTGGGGCCACTTCGGGACGGTGGGCTCGGGCCACTACGTGAAGATGGTCCACAACGGGGTGGAGTACGGGATGATGCAGGCCTACGCCGAGGGCTTCTCGCTCTTCGACGCCTGCGAGTACGACCTCGACAACGCGAAGATCGCGCACCTCTGGATGCAGGGCTCGGTCGTGCGCTCGTGGCTGTGCGAGCTGGCGGCGCTGGCCTTCGAGCAGGAGGGCAACGACCTCGCGGCGCTCAAGCCCTGGGTGGAGGACTCCGGCGAGGGCCGCTGGACGGTGGAGGACGCCATCGAGCGGCGCATCCCGATGCCGGTGATCACCACGTCGCTGTTCGAGCGCTTCTCCTCGCGCGGCCAGAATGCGTTCGCCGCCAAGGTCAACGCGGCGCTGCGCAACCAGTTCGGCGGGCACGCGGTGCAGAAGTCGGCCGAAAAGGACTGATGGCCACCCTCGAGGAGAACCCGCTCACCGAGGGGCTTGAGCGCCTGCCCGTGGCCCCAACCACGATGGCGATCTTCGGGGGCACGGGCGACCTGGCCAAGCGCAAGCTGCTGCCGGCGATCTACAACCTGGCCCACGAGGGCGCGCTGCCCGAGCGGTTCAACCTCATCGGCGTGTCGCGCGGTGACCTCTCAGACGACGAGTACCGCGAGGTGGCGCGCGAGTCCATCCGCAGCTTCTCGCGCCGCCCGCCCGACGAGAAGGTGCTGTCGGCGCTGCTGTCGCGCGTGCGCTACGTGGCGGGCACGTTCGACGACTCGTCGGTCTACGAGCGGCTCGACGACTGCGCGCGCGCCTGGGACGAGGAGGCCGGCCTCGCCTACGACCGCGTGTACTACCTCTCCACCTCTCCCGCGTTCTTCCCCGTGATCGTGCAGATGCTGGGGGAGAGGGGCCTGGACCGCCGCGAGGACGCCGAGGTCAGGGTGGTGATCGAGAAGCCGTTCGGCACGTCGCTGGAGGAGGCGCGCACGCTCAACCGCGAGGTGCTGGAGGTGCTGGAGGAGCGGCAGGTGTACCGCATCGACCACTACCTCGGGAAGGAGACGGTGCAGAACATGCTGGCGTTCCGCTTCGCCAACGGCATGTTCGAGCCGCTCTGGAACCGCAACTACATCGACCACGTGCAGATCACCGCGGCGGAGGACATCGGCATCGGCACGCGGGCGGGCTACTACGACGAGTCCGGCGCGCTGCGCGACCTCGTGCAGAACCACATGCTCCAGCTCCTCACCCTGCTGTGCATGGAGCCGCCGATCGCGTTCACCGCGGACGAGATCCGCAGCGAGAAGGTCAAGGTGCTCCACGCCATCGACCCGCCGACGCCGGAGCAGACGGTGCGGGCCCAGTACACCGACGGCGTCGTCAGCGGCGAGCGGGTGCCCGGCTACCTCGACGAGGAGGGCGTCCCGGACTCCTCCACCACCGAGACCTACGCGGCACTGCGGCTGGAGGTGGACAACTGGCGCTGGGCGGGGGTGCCCATCTACCTTCGCACCGGCAAGCGCCTGGCCCGCAAGGTCACCGAGATCGCCGTCACGCTCAAGCCCGTGCCGCACATGGGCTTCCTGTCGCACGGGTCGGTGGGCCCGCAGCCCAACCAGATCGTCCTGACGATGCAGCCCAACGAGGGCGTCTCGATCTCGATGGGAGCGAAGATCCCCGGCTCGCGCATGCGCATCCGCCCCGTGAACATGGAGTTCCTCTACGGGACGGCGTTCATGTCGCAGTCCCCGGAGGCCTACGAGCGCCTGATCACCGACGCCATGCGCGGTGACGCCACCCTCTTCACCCGCGACGACGAGGTCGAGGCGCAGTGGACGATCTGCGACCCCATCCTGCAGGCGTGGGCGGCCGCCAATGTGCCGGTGGCCGCCTACGAGGCCGGCAAGGGCGGCCCCGCGGAGGCGGACGCGCTCATGCCCGCCGGCGCGCGCTGGCGGGCGATCTAGCGGCCGTCCGGCGAGATGGAACAGGCTCTCTGGACCGCGCAGGACACGACCCCGGGGGAGATGGAGGCGGCCCTGCGCGAGCTGCTCAAGGAGCGCCACGCCGAGAACGAGGCGTACGTGCCCGCCCGCGTGCTCAACCTCGTGCTGGTAGTGGACAAGGACTGGCGCGGGGAGATCGTCAACCGGCTGGAGCGGGTGGGCCGCTTCCACCCGTCGCGAACGGTCCTCTGCGCGGTGGAGGCCGGCCGCCGCACGCTCGACGCGCGCGCCACGATGACCGTGACGGGCGACCCCGAGCCCGGCATGCTGGCCGTCGCCCAGGAGCGCGTCGAGATCGACTGCGGGCCCGACCACCTCCCGCACCTCGACACGATCGTGGACCCGCTGGTGGTCACCGACCTCGCGACCGTGGTGTGGTCGCCGCACGGCCACGCCGAGGCGCTGGGCGCGCTCATGAAGCTCGCCCAGGTGGTGCTGGTGGACTCCGTGGACGTACCCGAGCCGGCCGGCGCCCTGGGCCGCGCCGCCGGGCTGTCCGAGCACGCCTACGTGGTGGACCTCGCGTGGTTGCGCACCACGCCCTGGCGGGAGCGCATCTCGGCCACGTTCGACCCGCCGCGCTTCCGCGAGGACCTGCGCAGGCTGAGCGCGGTCACCATCCGCCACGGGCCCGACTCGGCGGTATCAGGGCTGCTGCTGTGCGGCTGGCTGGCGTCGCGACTGGGCTGGGAGCCCGGCGCAGTGGTCGCGCAGAACGGCTCCCTCACCGGCCGGGCGCGGGCCAAGCGCGGAGAGGTGGCGCTGCGGCTGGAGGCCGACCCGCGCCAGAGCGTGCCGGGCCTGGCCGGGCTCGAGATCGAGACGGCGTCGGGCATGTCCATCAGCCTGGACCGCGGCTCGGGAGGCCTCGCTGCGCGCCGCCGTGCCCGCGACGGCACGGAGTCCACCTGGACGGTGATGGGCGCCTCCCGCGGCGAGGCCGGGATCCTCGGCGAGGGCATCCGCCAGGCGCTGCTGCGCGACCCGGCCTACCGCCCGGCGCTGGCGGCGGCCGGGGAGATGCTTGCGTAGCCCCGCCCGGCGTGAACCTCGCCGCCACGAACGTCGCTGGGTAGCCCCCATAGGGGCCGGCGCGCGACGTTCGTCGAGGCGTGGCGCGATTACAGTTCCCGCTGTGAGGGACGACGTCGAGCTCAGGGTGGTGGAGGACCCCGCGCAGGCGGGCGCGGAGCTTCTGGCGCGCGCGGCAGCCGCCGGCGGGCACATCGCGCTGAGCGGCGGCTCCACCCCGAAGGACTCCTACGAGTGCGCCGCCGCCCTCGGCGCCGACTGGGCGGGCGCTGTCCTGTGGTTCGGCGACGACCGCTGTGTGCCGCCCGACCACGAGCACTCGAACTACCTGATGGTGCGCGAGGCTCTGCTCGACCGCCTCGACCCCGCGCCGGCCACCCACCGCATCCACGGCGAGCTCGGCCCGCAGCAGGCCGCCGACGATTACGAGCTCGCGCTGAAGGACGCCTTCCACGGCGCGAAGCCCGTGCTCGACCTCGCCCTCATGGGCCTGGGCCCCGACGTCCACACCGCCTCGCTCTTCCCCGGCAAGCCGGCGCTGCAGGAAACCGACCGCCTCGCGGTGGGGGTGGAGGAAGCCGGGATGGAGCCGTATGTTGCGCGCGTGACGCTGACGCTGCCCGTCTTCAACGCCGCCCGAGAGGTGGTCTTCCTGGTGACCGGCGAGAGCAAGGCCGAGGCCGTGGAGCGCGCCTTCGGGGGCGAGCAATCGGCGGAGGCGCCGGCCAGCCTCGTCCGGCCCGAGGGCGGCCGCCTCGTCCTGCTGTGCGACGCCGGGGCGGCGAGCCGGCTGTGAGGCTCAGCCGCAACGGCGCCGATCGCCCGGACACGGGCCGCACCGCGTTCCCGCCGATCGCCGACTACGCCTTCCTCTCGGACTGCGAGGCCACCGCGCTGGTGGCCCCGAGCGGCAACGTGGAGTGGATGTGCATGCCGCGCATGGACTCGCCCAGCGTGTTCGGCGCCATCCTCGACCGCGACGCCGGCGGCTTCCGCATCGGGCCGGCTGACGCCACGGTGCCCGCCGGCCGCCGCTACCTCCCCGGCACGATGGTGCTCGAGACGACCTGGATGACCAAGACGGGCTGGCTCATCGTGCGCGACGCGCTCTGCATGGGCCCCTGGCACCACGACGACGAGCGCTCACAGACCCACCGCCGCTCGCCCACCGACTGGGACGCCGACCACGTGCTGCTGCGCACGGTGAAGTGCGTGCACGGCTCCGTCGAGCTGGCGCTGGAGTGCGAGCCGGTGTTCGAGTACGGGCTCTGCAGCGGGGAGTGGGACTACACGGGAGACACCTACCACCAGGCACACGCCACCGCTGACGGCACCGAGATGGACCTGCTCCTGACCACCGACCTGCGCCTGGGCTTCGAGGGGCGGCGTGCCCGCGCACGCACCACCATGGCGGAGGGCGAGACCGCGTTCGTGGCGCTCTCGTGGTCCGAGCACGCCCCGCCCGAGAGCTACGACGACGCGTTCGACCGCATGGAGCGCACGTCCAACTACTGGCGCCAGTGGCTGGACCACGGCGAGTTCCCCGACCACCCGTGGCGCTCGTACCTGCAGCGCAGCGCGCTCACTCTCAAGGGCCTGTCGTATGCGCCCACCGGGGCGATGTGCGCGGCCGCCACCACGTCGCTGCCCGAGACGCCCGGGGGCGAGCGCAACTGGGACTACCGCTACACGTGGATCCGCGACTCCACGTTCATGCTCTGGGGCCTCTACACGCTGGGCTTCGACTGGGAGGCAAACGACTTCTTCTACTTCGTGGCCGACGTGGCCGAGGCCGAGGAGGAGCAGCTGCAGATCATGTACGGGATCGACGGCGAGAAGGAGCTCGACGAGATCCACCTCGACCACCTCTCCGGCTACGAGGGGGCCCGCCCGGTGCGGATCGGCAACGGCGCCTGGAACCAGGACCAGCACGACGTGTGGGGCGCAGTGCTCGACTCCGTCTATCTCCACACGAAGTCGCGCGACTACCTGCCCGAGCGCATCTGGCCGATCCTCAAGCGTCAGGTGGAGGCCGCCATGGCCAACTGGCGCGAGCCCGATCGCGGCATCTGGGAGGTGCGCGGCGACCCGCGGCACTTCACCTCCTCCAAGCTCATGTGCTGGGTGGCGTGCGACCGCGGGGCCCGGCTTGCCAGCCTGCGCGACGAGGCGGGCTGCATGGAGCGCTGGCAGGCCGCCGCCGACGAGATCCACGCCGACATCTGCGCCAACGCGCTGGACGACCGTGGCGTCTTCACCCAGCACTACGAGACGGACGCGCTCGACGCGTCGGTTCTGCTCGTGCCGCTCGTGCGCTTCCTCCCGGCCACCGACCAGCGCGTGCGCCGAACCGTGCTCGCGATCGCCGACGAGCTCACGGTGGACGGCCTCGTGCTTCGGTACAAGGTCGAGGAGACCGACGACGGGCTGGCGGGGGAGGAGGGCACGTTCGCCATCTGCTCCTTCTGGCTCGTCTCCGCGCTGGCGGAGATCGGAGAGCCGCACCGGGCTCGCGAGCTGTGCGAGAAGATGCTCGGCTACGCCAGCCCGCTCCAGCTCTACGCGGAGGAGATCGACCCGCGCACCGGGCGTCACCTGGGCAACTTCCCGCAGGCCTTCACGCACCTCGCGCAGATCAACGCCGTCATGCACGTGATCCGCGAGGAGGAGCGGCCCGCGGAGCGCCAGGAGTTCACGCCCGCGCGCTCGATGTCGCAGGTGATCTCCGGGCTCAGCCTGCGCGCTCCGGGCCACTGATCTCGCGATAGGGCCTGACTTCTCGCGCGGCAACGCGTTCCTGCCTCGAACGAAACGGCAAACCGGCCGCGAGGCCGGGGCGCAAAACCAGGGGCCTCCCACCGCGGAGGCCGCCCAGTTGCCGAAGGAGGCATCGATGTCCACGAAGTTCACAACCACCTGCGCGCTGGCCTGCGCGGCGGTGCTCGCCGTTCCGGCGAGCGCGAGCGCCGGCAGCTTCGGCGACGCCGTCGACGAGGTTCGCTCGCACACCAGCAAGGCCGATCGCGGGCTCGACCGCGCAGAGCGGCTTCTCAACCGCGACCGGGACCGCGACGCCGGCCGGTCCTACGCGCAGAGCCGGCGCGAGCTGGCTCGCGCCCGGCGCCTGGCCCGCCGGCTCGAGCGACGGGCCGACAACTCCCGCGAGCGCGCCGCCGCCGCCGAGGCACAGGAGCTCGTGGCGGACCAGCTCGACGAGAACGTCGAGCAGCTCGCCGGCATGCTCGACGAGGCCAGCGGCCGCGTGGAGAGCCGCATCGCCCAGGCCGCCCTGGCGGACGCGCGCGGCCGCGACAAGGCGATCGCGGTGATCACCGCCATCCTCGGCGACGGCGTGCCGAGTCGTGCCGCCGAGGGTCTGACCCGTGCCCTGTCGGCGCTGGTTTCCGACCGCGACGAGGAGGTCGAGGAGCTGACCGAGGTGCTGTCCAGCGAGGATGTCTCGGAGGCCAACCGGCGGCGAGTCGCGAGCACGGTCGAGGAGAGCGTCGACGGGCAGGCCACGGCCGCCGCGAAGCTGTCCGAGCTGATCGCGAGCGAGGACATGCCGGAGCAGTCGAGGGCCGGGCTCCAGCGCGCTCTCGACGCCGTGAACGGCGCGCGCCGGCGCTCCGTGGAGACCCTGTTCGGGCACGCAGAGCGCATCCCCGAGTTCATCCGCGGCTTCGTGGTGGACATCATCGGGCGCGCGATGGAGGACCCGCGGGGCTTCGGCCAGAGCCCGCCGGTTCCGCCCATCCCCGTGCCCGGAGGCGACGGCCTGCCGATCCCGGGCGGCCTGCCGATCCCGGGCGGGCGTCCGTAGGCACCGTCCCGCGCTGAGCGCGCACGGCTCCGGCCGGGCGCGCTCAGGCGCGGACGGGTGTCTGCCGAAGGGAACCATGGATGTCCGGGGCCTCCATACGCCTGCCGCACGACGATCGCCTGGCGCGCCTTGCCGCGACCGGCGATCGCGACGCGTTCGCGTCGATCTACCGGCGCCACCATCAGGGCCTCTACCGCTACTGCCGCTCGATCCTCGGCAACGACGAGGATGCGGCCGACGCGCTCCAGAACACGATGGCGAGCGCGATGCAGGCGCTCTCGGGGGAGCGGCGCGACGTGGCGCTCAAGCCGTGGCTCTACCGCGTCGCCCACAACGAATCGGTCTCGCTGCTGCGCCGGCGCCGGCCGCAGGCCACGATCGAGGCGGCCGACGCGACCCCCGGGCCGACACTCGAGGGCACCGCGGAGTCCCGCGAGCGGCTGCGCCAGCTCGTGGCGGACCTGCGGGAGCTGCCGGAACGCCAGCGGGGAGCGCTGCTCATGCGCGAGCTGAGCGGCCTGTCCTACGCGGACGTGGCCGCCGCCCTGGGCGTCTCGGCAGGCGCGGCGAAGCAGAGCGTGTTCGAGGCGCGCACCGCGCTCCACGAGCTCTCGGAGGGTCGCGCCATGGCGTGTGATTCCGTGCGCCGCTCGATCTCCGACCGCGACGGCCGCGTGCTGCGCGGGCGGCGGGTCCGGTCGCACCTGCGCGACTGCTTGGGGTGCCGTGACTTCCGTGACGCCATCGACTCCCGCGGCGCCGATCTTCAGCCGCTCGCTCCGCCGCTGCCGGTCCTTGCCGCCGCCGGGCTGCTCGAGCGCCTGCTTGGCGGCGGGGGCGGCGATGGCCCGGGTGGCGGGCTCGGCACATCCGAGATCGGCGCCGATGCCGCTCTCGGCCAAGCCGCAGCGATGGCCGGGGCGGGCACGGGCGCGGCGGGGCCGGGAGGGTGGATCGCGGGTGCGCTCGGTGGCTCCGTGGCCGCCAAGGGCGTCGCTACCGTGGCGGCCACGCTGGCCGTCGGGGCGGGAGCTGCGGGCCTCGCCGTATCTCCGGGCGAGGAGGCCCGTCCCGCTGCCGAGGCCAGTGGCCAGGCGCCTGGCGACCCGGGGAATGCGGCCGGGCTCGAGTCCGGCGACGACGGCGACGGTCGCCGGCGGAGCGCATCGAAGGAGCGCGCGGACCGCGTGCGCGACGGGCGGAAGGGCAGCGATCGCGATCGCGAGAGCGACCGGATCGACCGCGGTGATCGCGGCGACGAGAGCGATGCAGCCGAAGCTCCGCGCGGTGGCACGCGGCCGGGCGGGAACGCTCCGTCGCGTGAGCGCGGCCACCGCCCTGGGCGCCCGCCCTCCGGCGAGGATCGCCGGGGTCCGCCGGCCGGCGCCGAGCGCCCGGACGGCGCCGGGCCCCCGAGCGGTGGCGGCCTGCCGGAGCCGGCTGAGCAGCACGCGGGTGGCCAGGTACCCGACCAGGGCGCCGGCGCCCCCGGATCGCAGGCACCCGCCGGTGCTCCGGAGCCGGGGGCTCCCTCGCTCCCGGATCGCGGCGCGGGAGCGGCGCCCGGCGCGGGCGCGCCGGCACCGCCGGACCTGGTGCCCGACGTGGGCCCATAGGACATCGGTCCACAAACCACCCGCACCCTCCAGACCTGGGTTTCAATGCGCGGCGGTAGGGAGGGCACGGAACGCCCGTCCCATGGCAAGGAGGCACTCTTGAAGCTCAGGTCACTCACCGCGGCGGGCGCAGCCCTTGCCGTCCTCGCGCTCCCGTCAGCGGCGGCGGCGCACTCGAACCCGGACTACAGGGACGTCACGTCGCACGTCCGCATCGCCGATCGCTCGCTCGATCGCGTAACGCGCCTCGTGGGCGTGGGCGACCTGTCGGAGGCAAACGACGAGCTGCGCAAGCACCGCAGCCACATCCGCGCCGCCGTCAAGGACGCCGGGCGCACCCTGCGCAGCGCCGACAACACTCGTGATCTCCGTCGCGTCGCGCTCGGGTATCGCAGCGTTGCCCGCCAGCAGGGCATCGACGCCGCCCAGTACACCCAGCTGCTCGGCAGCGTCACGGGCTCGTTCCAGACGCAGCTCGCGCGGGTCCTCAACGCCTCCCTGTCGGAGCGCGAGGACGTGCTCGACCAGCTCACCGCGCTGGTGGACGAGCTGCCCGCCGGCTCGCAGGTCGGCGTGTCGCGCTGGATCAGGCACCTCACCAACGACGGCGATGCACAGGTCGGCGCCCTGCTCGGGCTCCTGACCCAGAGCCAGACGGCGTTCCCGCCGAACGTGCAGGACCTGCTGGCCACGGCGCTGGAGCTGGCCACCGGCGCGGTGGAGGAGGCCATGGGCCGCCTGGACGGCCTTGCGGCGATGCTCCCGGCCCAGGCGCGCGAGCCTGTGGAGATGGCGCTCGCCCAGGTCCAGACCACGCTGACGATGGTGCGCGGCATGCTCGAGTCCTTCGTCGGCACGCTGCCGGCGGTGAGCCCGGGCGAGGTGCCCGCGCTGCCGGACTTCGCCACGCTCCTGCCGGGGCTGCAGAACGTGCTCCCGGGCTTCGGCGGCACGCTGCCGGGCAGCGATGAGCTGCTGGGCAACCTCACGAACATCCTGCCCGCGCTGCAGGGCCTGATCCCCGGCCTCGGCCAGGGCCTTCCGGGCCTCGGCGGCGGGGGCGTGCCCGGCGCGGACCAGATCCTCAGCCAGCTCGGCACGCTCGTGCCGGGCCTGGGCGATCTGCTCGACAACCTGGTGGGCGACGTCGGCGTCCTGCCGGGCGGCGGCACCGGCGGCGGCGCCACCGACCCGGTCTCGGGCCTGCTGGACAACCTCCTCGGGGGGCTGCTCGGCGGACTGCTCGGCTGAGCGGACACGGACCGGCTGACGAGGGGCCCCGCGGCGCGGGGCCCCTCGTCGTTCGTCCGCTCCGGCCCGCCCGGGTTCAGGCCACCCTCGGCCGTGCCGATGCCGGTCGAACATGGGTCCAAGACACCCCTGCCGGGTTCACGGCTCGGGTTCAGTGGCCCTCAACGGCCGCGCGGAGGGCGGCCGCACACGGTGCAAGGAGGCACAGTGAAGCTCGAGTCTTGCAGCGCCATCGCCGGGATCCCCGGAGGTCTTCTCTAAACCGCACCCCCTGGCGGGGAGCAGGGCCCGCCGTCGCCACGCAGGGCGTTCGCGCTCTGTCGCAGCGGCGGTGGGCTCCCTCCGCCGCCCCCTGGAAGAGAGGAAGACCGAACCCATGGACATCCGACCCCGCGGCAGGCTGCGCGGCAGGCGCGTCACCGATGCGCTCGGACTGTCCGTGCTCGAGGCCGCGCTCGACTGCATCGTCATCGTGGACGCCGACGGGCGGATCCTCGAGTTCAACCCGGCGGCCGAGCGCACCTTCGGCCACGCCCGCAACGCTGCGATCGGTCGTGACGCCGCCGAGCTGCTGCTGCCGCCCCGGATCAGGAGCGAGAGCCGCCGTCACTTCCTGACCGGGCCGGGCAGCCGCCGCCGCGTGGAGCTGGTGGCCATGCGCGCGGGAGGCGCCGAGTTCCCGGTCGAGCTCACCAGCGCGCCCACCGACGTGTCGGGGCACGCCGCGCTCACGGCCTTCATCCGCGACATCTCAGACCGTCGTCGCGTCGAGGCGCGCGAGGCGGCCGTGGCCGAGCTGGGCCGCCGCGGCCTGGAGGGCGCCGAGGTGACCGAGCTCATGCGCGACGCAGCCGACACCGTGGTCCGCGCGCTGGGCGTGGCGCTGGCGGTGGCCCTCGAGTGCGAGGACGGCGGGCTCGCGCTGCGTGCATGGTCCGGGTTGCCGCTGGGCTCCGCGGCGGCAGCGGCGGGCGCGTCGAGCGACTCTCCCGAGCGCGGCGAGGCGATGCGCCTGCGCGCCCCCGTGGTGGTCACCGACTGGCGCACCGAGAAGCGCTTCGAGCGACCGGCCTTCCTGCGTGACATGGGCGTGCGCAGCGGTGTGACGGTGCCGGTCGAGGGGCGCGCCGAGCCGTTCGGCGCGCTGTCGGTGTACGCCACCGAGCCAGGCCGCTTCGGCCCCGACGACGTGCACTTCCTCCAGGCCGTCACGAACGTCCTGGCCGCCGCGATGGAGCGCGCCCGCGCGGAGGAGGAGACGATCCACCGCTCGCTGCACGACTCGCTCACGGGCCTGCCCAACCGCGCGCTCCTGCTCGACCGCATCGGCGGCGCCGTGAACCGCGCCCGCCGCCGCCACCTCACGCCGGCTGTCTTCTTCCTCGACCTCGACAACTTCAAGGTCATCAATGACAGCCTCGGCCACCATGCGGGCGACCAGCTGCTCACGGAGGTCGCGCCGCGGCTGCGCGACGCGGTCCGCCCGGGCGACACGGTGGCGCGCTTCGGCGGTGACGAGTTCGTGGTGCTGTGCGACGACGTGCCCTCCGAGGGCGACGTGGAGGCGATCGCGGAGCGCATCCTCAGCGCGTTCGAGCGGCCCTTCGACGTGGCCGCCCGCGAGCTGTTCGTCACCCCCAGCGTGGGGATCGCGGTGGCCAGCGGGCCGGACCAGCAGCCGGCGGCGCTGATCCGCGACGCGGACGCCGCCATGTACCGCGCCAAGGAGCAGGGCCGCGGGCGCTACGAGCTCTTCGACGCCGCGATGCGCGAGCGCGTTTCCGGGCGCCTGAAGATCGAGGCGTCGCTGCGCGGCGTGGCCGACCGCGGCGAGCTGCACGCCTTCTACCAGCCGCTCGTGGAGCTCTCCGGGGGGATCGTCGGCGCCGAGGCCCTGCTGCGCTGGGAGCACCCGGTGTGGGGCTGGCTGCGCCCGGGCGAGTTCATCCCGATCGCCGAGGAGAGCGACCTGATCGTGCCGATGGGCGAGTGGATCCTGCGCGAGGCCTGCCGCCAGGCCGCCGCGTGGGGAGCCGGGCCGGCGCCCTCGCTCGCCGGGCCGCTGTCGCTGAGCGTGAACCTGTCGGCCCGTCAGCTGTCACGTCCCGAGCTGCCGCAGATGGTGGAGCGGATCGTGGGCGAAGCCGGCGTGGATCCCGGGCAGATCGCCCTGGAGATCACCGAGACCGCCCTGATGGCCGACGGCGACGCGCCGATCCGCCGGCTCCGGGCCCTCAAGGACCTCGGCCTGCAGATCGTGCTCGACGACTTCGGCACCGGCTACTCGTCGCTCACCTACCTCAGCCGCCTGCCGATCGACGTGCTCAAGCTCGACCGCTCGTTCGTGGCCCGGCTCGGGACCGAGGACGGGGCCGCCGCCGCCGCCATCATCACGGCGGTCGTGCACATGTCCCAGGCGCTCGACCTGTCCGTGGTCGCCGAGGGCGTGGAGACGGCGGACCAGGTGGACCGCCTCGCCGACCTCGGCTGCGCCGTGGCCCAGGGCTACCACTTCGCCCGGCCGATGGCGGCGCCGGCGTTCGGCGAGCTGCTCAAGGGCGGTGCGCCGGGTGCCGATGCAACGCTCACCGATGCTCACGCTGACCTTTCTCTTCGCCGGCCTCGTGGCCATCTGGGGCGGCCTCCTGCGCCCCCGCGCGCGCGCCTAGCGCCGCTGGAGCCCTAACGCCGGAGCGCGCGGGGGCGGCCCCGGCCGCCAAGCCGCCCGAGCGCGATGAACGTCCCGCAATGCGCCCTATGGGGGGCACTCCGGGACGTTCGATGCGTCAGGGGGCAGGCGGGCCGGCGCCCTCGCGCGCCCGGCACGCCGCCAGGTGGTCGTTCACCAGGCCGCATGCCTGCATGAGCGCGTACGCCGTGGTGGGACCGACGAACACGAAGCCGCGCCGCTTGAGCTCCTTGGCGAGGGCCGTGGACTCCGGGGTGATGGAGGGGATGTCCTCCGGACGCTGCGGCGCGGGCCGCGGCTCCGGTGCGAACGACCAGACCAGCGCGCCCAGCCCCTCGGGAAGGCCGGCCGCGGCGCGCGCGTTGTGGATGGCCGCGTCGACCTTGCGGCGGTTGCGCACGATGCCGGCGTTCGCCATCAGCCGCGCGACGTCGGCCTCCCCGAAGCGCGCCACGCGCTCGATCTCGAAGCCGGCGAACGCCGCCCGGAAGCTCTCGCGCTTGCGCAGGATCGTGAGCCACGACAGCCCGCTTTGGAACGCCTCCAGCGTCAGGCGCTCGTAGAGCCTGTCGTCGCTGCGCACGGGCCGGCCCCACTCCTCGTCGTGGTAGGCGAAGTAGTCGGGCGTGGAGGACGCCCACCAGCAGCGCCCGTCCACCAAGGGGGTCAGGTCTTGCAATCCAACATTTCGATGTTGGATTGCAAGACCTGACCCCTCCTCAGAGCCGGACGTCCGCCACCATCGCCCCGAACAGGAGGGCGAGGTAGGCGAGCGAGTACAGGTAGAGGCGCAGCGCCGCGCGCCGGTCCGGCCGCCGCTGCAGCCGCACCGCGCCGGCGATGAACACGCCGCCGAGCGCCACCGAGCAGGCCAGGTAGGTGAGGCCGAACGCGCCGGCGCAGAAGGGCAGCTGCGTGACCGCGTAGAGCAGGATCGAGTAGAGCAGGATCTGGCGGCGCGTCTCGCCCTCGCCGCGCACCACCGGCAGCATGGGCACGCCGGCCTTCGCGTACTCGTCCTTCATCAGCAGCGACAGCGCCCAGAAGTGCGGCGGCGTCCAGAAGAAGACGATGGCGAACAGGTAGAGCGCGGTGCCCGACAGCGAGCCGGTGACCGCCGCCCACGCGACGAGCGGCGGGACGGCGCCCGCGGCGCCGCCGATGACGATGTTCTGCGGCGTGGAGCGCTTGAGCCAGATCGTGTACACGAACACGTAGCCCAGGAAGCCCGAGAGCGACAGCGATGCCGCCAGCAGGTTGATGGTGAGGGCCATCAGCACGAACGACGCCGCCGCAAGGCCGATGCCGTAGGCGAGCGCGGCCCCCGGCGCGACACGGCCCGACGCCACCGGGCGGTCCGCGGTGCGGGTCATGAGGCGGTCCAGGTCGCGGTCATACCAATGGTTCACGGCCCCGGCGCCGCCGGCCGACAGCGCGCCGCCCAGGCAGGTGAGGGCCACGAGCCCCGCGGACGGGTCGCCCGCCACGAGCATGGTGGTGACGGTGGTGAAGAGCAGCAGGCTCTGCACCCGCGGCTTGGTCATCTCGAAGTAGTCACGCGCCACCTGGCGCACGGACCCGCTGGCGAGTGCGACGGCCTGCATCATGCCGCCACCGCCTCGGTCCGCCGGGCGGGCTCGGGCACGCGGAAGAGGTTGAGCGCCAGCCCGACGAGCGAGGCCCACAGCAGCGTGCCGAGGGCGAGGTGGGTGACGATGAGCACCTCGTACTCGTCAAGCCACACGTTGAGCGCGCCCACGAGCACCTGCGTGACCAGCAGCCCCAGCGTGACCCATGCGAGCTGGGTGACCGAGCGCCCGGGCCGCCGCCGCAGCGCCGCCACCACGAGCCAGAGAACCAGCGCCGACGCGATGTACATGAACACGCGGTGGGTGAGGTGGATGTCCACCAGGCGCGCCTCGCCGAAGGGCAGGAACCCACCGTTGCAGGTGGGGAACTCCTTGCCGCAGGCGTGGTGGGCGCCGTCGCCGAGCTGGTAGTCGGCCCGGCCGTAGTTCTGCGTGCCCGCCATGTAGCCGCCCGCGACGATGGTGAGGAGGATCGCGATCGGGGCCACCACCGCCAGGCGCCGGAAGCCCCGGCTGGTGGCGGGCGGCTCCGCGCCGATGACGTCGGGCCGCGACGCGCGCCAGATGTACATGACCAGCGCGAGCAGCAGCATGGCCAAGCCGAGGTGGGCGGCCACCAGCTCCTCCTCCAGGTTCTCCTCCACCACGACCGCGCCGAGCAGCCCCTGCAGGACCACGAGCACGCCGGCCGCCACGGCCGCGCGAAGGATGCCGCGGTGCTCGGGAAAGCGCCGCCACGCCATCCAGGCGAGCGCGAACATCATCAGCCCGACGATGCCGGCCACCACGCGGTGGGTGTACTCGATGACCGAGTTGAGGTCGAGACCCGGGACCACATCGCCGTTGCAGAACGGCCAGCCGTGGAAGCCGCTGCCCGCCGGGCCGCAGCCCAGCCCGGAGTCCGACACGCGCACGATGCCGCCGATGACGATCAGGACGAAGGTGAGGGCGACGGTCGCGAGCGCGAGCCGCCGGAAGGCGGGCGAGGGGGCGGACATCGGCCGCACAGGTTAGGCCACCCGCGCGCGGCGCGGCGCGTCAGCCGGTGGCGCTCATCGGCGTGCTCGGAGGCACGATCTCGACCACCCTCATCCTCAGCGAGCGGCGGCTGGGCAGCTCGACCGTGACCACCGCGCCGGTGGCGGCGCCCATCAGCGCCCTTCCCATTGGGGAGGCCGCGGACACGAAGTCGCGGTCGATGGCCTCGTGCGCCCCGCCGATCCGGTAGGAGCTGACCTTGCCGGAGCCCAGGTCCTCGACAGTCACCCTGGAGCCGACCATCGCCATGTCGCCGCCGGTCGCGGGATCGACGACCACCGCGCGCGCGAGGACGTCCTCGAGTGACGCGATCCGGGCTTCCAGGATGGCCTGGTCGTCGCGGACGGCCCCGTGGTCGTCGTTGTTGGAGTCAGCGCCGAAGTCGTTGGCCTCGCGCAGCCGCTGGGAGATCTCGTCACGGCCGGCGTCCCGCAGCCGCTCGAGCTCGGCCCGCAGCTCGTAGGCGCCGGCGGGGGTCATGAGCAGGGCCGAGGCGTGCGCCCCGCCGTTTCCTGGGTTCGTGGAGTCCATGGCCGGATCATTGCCGCGCCCCGCGGCGGCGGGAATGGGTGAAAAGGTCCATTTCCGGCCGTGCGGGCCGCTCAGATGAGGCCGAGGGCGAGCATCGCCTCGGCCACTCGGACGAAGCCCGCGATGTTGGCGCCGGCCACGTAGTCGCCCGGCATCCCGTAGTCCGCGGCGGCCTCCGCGCAGGCGCTGTGGATCTCGCACACGATGTCGTGCAGCCGCTCCTCGGTGTGCTCGAACGTCCACGAGTCGCGGGACGCGTTCTGCTGCATCTCGAGCGCGCTGGTGGCCACGCCGCCGGCATTCACGGCCTTGCCCGGGCCGAAGGCCACGCCGGCGTCGCGAAACGCCCGCACGGCCTCGGGCGTGCAGGGCATGTTCGCTCCCTCGCCCACGGCCACCACGCCGCCCGCCACGAGCGCTTCGGCGTCGCGCCCGGTGAGCTCGTTCTGGGTCGCGCACGGCAGCGCCACCCGGCAGGGCACCTCCCAGACGCTGCGACCCGGCACGAACCGCGCAGGGCTGCCGCGCCGCCGGGCGTACTCCGAGATGCGCTCGCGCTCGACCTCCTTGGCCTCCTTCAGGAGCTCGAGGTCGATGCCCTGTTCGTCGTGCACGTAACCGGACGAGTCCGAGCAGGCGATCACCCGGCCGCCGAGCTGCTGCACCTTCTCGATGGCGTAGATGGCCACGTTGCCCGCGCCCGACACCGCGACGTCGGCGCCGTCGAAGGACGTGTCCCGAGCCGCCAGCATCTCCTGCACGAAGTAGGCGCAGCCGTAGCCGGTGGCCTCCCGGCGCACCCTGGCGCCGCCCCATTCGATGCCCTTGCCCGTGAGCACGCCGGATTCGTAGCGGTTGGCGATGCGCTTGTACTGGCCGAAGAGGTAGCCGATCTCGCGCTGCCCAACGCCGATGTCGCCGGCGGGCACGTCGGTGTGCTCTCCCAGGTGGCGGTGGAGCTCTGTCATGAACGACTGGCAGAAGCGCATGGCCTCGCCATCGGAGCGGCCCTTGGGCTCGAAGTCCGCGCCGCCCTTGGCGCCGCCGATCGGCATTCCGGTGAGGCTGTTCTTGAACACCTGCTCGAACCCGAGGAACTTGACGATCCCGAGGTTCACGGTGGGGTGGAAGCGCAGGCCGCCCTTGTAGGGGCCCAGCGCGCTGTTGAACTCCACGCGGAAGCCGCGGTTCACGTGCACCTCGCCGCGGTCGTCGGTCCACGGCACGCGGAAGATCACCTGCCGCTCCGGCTCGCAGATGCGCTCGAGCAGCTTGGCCTCGGCGTACTCGGGATGCTTGGCCACCACCGGGCCGACGCTCTCGAGCACCTCGCGCACGGCCTGGTGGAACTCGGGCTCGGCCGGGCTGCGCCGCAGCACCACCTCGTAGACCTGCTCGAGCTTCTCGTCGAGGCGCGCCGTCACGAGCGAACGGAATCGCGGGCGGCGGCGCATGCCGCCGCGGCCGCTTCGAGAGCGTGCGCGAAGTGCCGGAGGTTCCACGGGCCCGCCTCGGCCGCCTGCTCGCCGCCGGGAACCTCGCGCGCCTCCAAACCGGCGGCTTGGCGCTCCGCGTAGCGCGCCAAGGCGGCCACCGCCGACTCCACGTTCTTCAGCGCGATGTCGAGGTTCGGCGGCCTGGCCTTGGTGGCCACGGCGGCGAAGCCGAGCCGCTCGGACGCCTCCTGGAGGTCACCCGCGCCGGGGGCCCGGCGGCTCCGGGATGCCGTTCTCGCCTGCTGCGATTCCATGCGGTGAGGATCGCCGCGTCCGGCGGCTCCGGGAATGGGTGAAAAGGTGCAAGTCACAGGGCCCCGGTTCCCCTTGGTCCCCGTTGCCAATCCCGCCCGCGGCGAGGCAATGCACATGTCTGGCGCCTGAACTGCGCACTGCCACCCATTCCCGGACGGGGTCGGAGAGCCCAGACTAAGTGGCATGCAGCAGGTATCCATTCGGTGTCACCCATACGCTCCGGTCTCCACCGAGGAGCTGGAGCAGTGGCTCAGCCGTGAGGTCGAGCGGCTCCGGGCGGCAGCTCCCCAGGCGGCCTTCCGGTTGCTCCGTCTCACCCAGACGGTGCCCACAGGCGAGATGGATGTGGGGTGGCTGATCGAGCTCGACGCCGCCGGCGGCGAGCCCCCGTTCGACAGGGACGAACTGGCCGCGGTGCTCCGGGACATGCGCCTGCTGGGCCTTCAGCCCACGGTGCTGCGGGCATCTTCAGGGGGCGAGGACGCGGTGGGCGCGAACGTGAACGGAGGGGGCTCATGGTCCCGCTGACGGCCGGAGGCATAACGAGGAGGATGCTTCTCCCCGCGCTCGTGGTGGCTTGCGGCTTCCTGCTGCTCGATGCGTCGCCTGGAATCGGGTGGGCGGTGATCGTCTTCGGCGCGTGGCTCGCCGCAGGCGCGGGCGGGCGCCGGAGACGACCTCCGGGCGCCCCTTCGGTGCGGCCGTGAGCACCACATCAATCCACGGTGGGAAGCCGGCACGGCGCTCGATCATCGCCGGGGTCGACGGCTCGCGTCAGTCCGTGCGAGCCGCGGCAGTGGCCGCGTCGCTGGCTCGCGGACTCGAGCGGCGCCTGGTCCTGGTCCATGTGGCGGCGGACCCGCCCGTGTTCCCGTATGGGGACCTCCGGGTTCGCGAGGCACAGCGCCGGCGACTGGTCCGCCGCGGCCTCGCGCTGCTGGCTGTCGCCGCGTCCGAGATCCGGGAGGAGCAAGCTCGCCGCCGTGTGGTTCTATCGGGGATCGCCCACGGCGGGCTGCAGGAGCGCCTGGACGCGGTGGCCCGTGAGGAGCACGCCGACCTGCTGGTGGTCGGCGCGAGGGGCCGACACCCGGTGGCGCGCGCCCTCCTCGGAAGCCCGTCCACTCCGATGGGCGGCACTGGATCCTGTCCCGTGCTCGTGGTCCCCCCGGGCGATGGCGATCCCTTCGCCGGGCGCGAGCGGCCGCGCGTGGCCGGGCTCGAGCCGGCTCAGCAGACCTGATCGATGCCCCCGCGCGGACGCGATCCCTCGATCGAGCCCACAATGGGGGCCACGGTGTCCGTTCAGCGACCACTCCCCGCGCGAGCCGGCGCGCCCCCCGGGGTTTCGTCCAAGCGCGTGCCCGCGGCTTCACGCCAGGGTGGGGTCTCCCTGCTCTGGCGCCTGTTCGCCGCCAACGGCGCCGTGCTCGCCCTGGCCGTGCTCCTGCTGGCCATCACCCCGATCACGATCACCGCCCCGGTCGCCACGCTCGAGCAGGTGTCGATCCTGCTGGTGGGGCTTGCCGTCATGCTCGCGATCGACCTCGTCCTGCTGCGGCGCGTGCTCTCTCCCCTGCACCGCCTCACCGCGCTGATGCGGGCGGTGGACCCGGACCGGCCAGGCCGCAGGCTCGACGACGTCGCCCTGCGCGAGGCCGAGGTGGCGGAGCTCGCCGGGGCCTTCAACGAGATGCTCGACCGCCTCGAGGCGGAACGGCGCGAGAGCGCGCGCGTGGTTCTGGCCGCCCAGGAGCGGGAACGCCTGCGGGTGGCGCGTGAGCTGCATGACGAGATCGGCCAGACCCTGACGGCGGTGACGCTCAAGGCCGAGCGCGCCGCCGGCGGCGGGACGGCGGACCCCCACGAGTTTCACCGCATCGCGGACGACATCCGGGCGAGCCTTGACGACGTGCGCCGGATCGCGCGCGAGCTGCGCCCCGAGGCGCTCGACGACCTCGGGCTGGTGAACGCCCTGATCACCCTCTGCGCACGGGTGGGCGAGCAGGGAGAGCTGCGCGTGCAGCGGCGCTTCGCAGGCGGCCTGCCCTCGCTCGGCCCCGAGGCCGAGCTGGTGGTGTACCGCGTGGCCCAGGAGAGCCTCACCAACGTGGTACGGCATGCGAAGGCCGCAAGCGCGACCGTTTCCCTGGGGCTGGAGGGAGAGGACGTCGTCCTGCGCGTGCGCGACGACGGTCGCGGGCTTCCGGACGAGCTGCCAAAGGGCACGGCCGGCATCGGCGGCATGCGGGAGCGGGCCCTGCTCGTGGGCGGGGCGCTGGCCATCTCATCCGAGCCCGGGAGGGGCACCGAGGTCGTGCTCGAGGTCCCGGCGGCGGCGGGGGAAGGCGCGTGACGGTTCCCCTCAAGACCAGGGTCCTGCTCGCGGACGACCACGAGGTGGTCCGCAGCGGCCTGCGCATGGTCATCGACACCGTGCCCGACCTCGAGGTGGTGGCCGAGGCTTCCGACGGCGCCGAGGCGGTTGAGCGGGCGCTGGCCGAGGACGTGGACCTGGCCGTGCTCGACGTGTCGATGCCGCGCATGACCGGGCTGCAGGCCGCCGCCGAGCTCACGCGCCGCAAGCCCGACATCCGCGTGCTCATGCTCTCGATGCACGACAACGAGCGCTACTTCTTCGAGGCGCTCAAGGCAGGTGCGTCCGGCTATGTGCTGAAGACCGCTGCGAACCAGGATCTCATCGAGGCGTGCCGCGCGGCGATGCGCGGGGAGCCGTTCCTCTACCCGGCCGCCCTCACGGCCCTGATCCGCGACTACCTCGAGCGCGCCCGCAGCGGCGAGGAGACGCCCGAGGACCCGCTCAGCCCGCGCGAGCTCGAGGTGGTGAAGCTGATCGCCGAGGGCCACACGAGCGAGGAGATCGCGGAGATGCTCTTCATCAGCAAGAAGACCGTCGATCGTCACCGCGCAAACATGCTCGAGAAGCTGGGCATGCGAAACCGGGTGGAGCTCACCCGCTACGCGATCAGGCGTGGGCTCGTGGAGCCCTGACCGCCTCGGCGTTCTCGGACACGGCCGGCGAGAGGCCCAGCAACTCGAGCTCCTCGAGCAGCCACTGCAACCGCCGGGCGTGATCAGGATGGCACCGGAGCTCGACCGTCCATCCGCCCGGGTGCCGGCGAACGCTTGCGTCCTCGCAGGAGCCTTCCTCCTCCATTCTCAGGACACGGCGGAACAGCCACGCGTCGACCTCCTTCACCTCGGTCGCATCGCTGGCCTGGCAGCGGACGAGCAATCTCTCCATGGACGCCATCCTGGGCGGTCCCCAGGGGTGGCGCCATGGGTTCAATGGTGCGTTCGGAGGGGGGACGAACATGCATGGGCCTCCCGACCCCCCGGAGATGGGTGACACAGACCATTCCCGGGCAGCATCCCCCGCGCCACCATCGGCAACGTGAACTCCCCTGCCGACAGGCTCCACGACAGCGCCCGCGATCTGCTCGAGGCCGCGCATGGCATCGCCGCCGCCGGCACGGCCGCCGGGGTGGAGCCGGCCATCCCCGCCGCCCTGGCGTGCATGGAGGAGTCGCTGGCCCTGCTCGCCCTGGGGGCCGACGCCATGGCTGGGCTTCACGATCTCGCCGCGGCCCTGCGCGAGGCCCGGCGGGCCTGCGAGCGCGCCGCTGTGGTCTAGGCGCAGGACGAGTAGCAGGGCCGCCGGAAGGCCGCTGTGGGAGCGGTCACGGCCGGGTAGGTTAGGCCACCGGCGCCTCCGGCGGGCTTCCCTCCACGGACCGCGGATGCAGCACCGCCTCGAGCGCCGCGATCAGCTCCACGTAGCCGGTGAACGAGAGCGGCTCCCCGGAGCCGGGATGGATCGAGCCGGCGATCGGGGCCGTCCCTGGCAGGACCTCCAAACGGATCTCGTCGCGCGGCGCCATCATCGCCGCGTCGCCGCGACGATCCGGAACGTCGCCCGGCGGGGCCGCGACTCGTTGCCCGCCTCGTCCGTGGCCGTGACCACGAGCCGGTAGCTTCCCCGTGGCAGCGCCCGCCGGCCGATCCGTCCCGAGAAGGACACGCGAATGGTGCCGCGCTCGCCGCGCCGCCGCAGGGTGCCCCGCTCGCGGTAGAGCGTGCAGCGTGCCCGGCGGACCGCCCGGTCCAGGCGGCGCCTGCCCTGTGGCCCGCGCGCCCGTGCGCCGAGCCTGCGCCTAAGCTGCGCCCGCAGCGTGCGGCGGTTGCGAGCCGTGGCCGGGACGCACGCGCTGCGGCCGCCCCGGCGCGCCAGCCGCAGGCCGCGGGTCCGCTGCTGCATCGACAGCTCGACCTCGGCCTCATCGGACAGCCTGTAGCTGATCCTCGTGCCCTTCGGCACCCGCCGTCGGGAGGCTGTGGCGTCGACCCGGGTAGCAGAGCGGGAGACCGAGAACCTGCGGTTGGTGAGGCTCACCCGGCTTACCGAGGGAGCGGTCTCGTCGGCCGCGGGCGCGGCCGGAGTGCCGGGCGCCGCAGGGGCGCCGCCGGGCGGCGGAGGCGTGCCGCCGCCATCGCCGCCCGGCGGCGGAGGAGGCGGAGGAGGAGGCGGAGGCGGAGGCGGAGGAGGCGGAGGCTCGGGGAGATCGACGTTCTCGCAATTCGCGTCGATTGCGTCCACGCCCGCCAGGTCGGCCGTCACCGAGTCCGCGCCGTCGCCGCAGTTCGCGGTGTCGGCCTCGCCGTCGCGGATCAGGAGCGAGTCGTCGCCCTCCTCGCCCGAGACGGTGTCCGCCCCGGCGCCGCCGTCGATCTCGTCGCCGCCGGCGCCTCCCAGGAGCTCGTCCGCCCCGGCGCCGCCGTCGATCTCGTCGATGCCGTTGCGCCCGCGGATGCGGTTCGGGCCGGCGTCGCCGGTCAGCTCGTCGCTCTGGTTGGAGCCTCCGATGTTCTCCACGGCAGCCAGGGCGTCCATCCCGTGCCCGGTCGCCTGGCCGGCCGCGAGGTCGACCGTGACGGCGCCGACCACGGTCGAGAAGTCGGCCTCGTCGGTTCCGTCGCCGCCGTCGAGCGTGTCGGCGCCGGACCCGCCAAGGAGGGTGTCGTCCCCATCGCCGCCGGCGAGCACGTTCGGGAAGGAGTCGCCCTCGAGGACGTCGTCGCCCTGCGAGCCGGTCAGGTTGTCGATCTCCGTGAGCGTGTCGGTCCCCTGGCCGGTCGCCGTCTCGGTCACGAGGCTCGCGTTCACGGGTTGCGGGCCCCCGAAGCTCGCGGTGTCGTCGCCGGGCCCGCCGTTCAGCACGTCGTCGCCGCCTCGGCCGTCGAGCGTGTCGTCCCCGAAGCCGCCGTTCAGCGTGGTCGCCGCGCCGTTGCCCGTGAGCACGTCGTCCAGGCTGGACCCGTTCACGACGTCGAACCCGGCGATTGCGTCGTTGCCCTCGCCGGTGACGGTGCCCGCCGTAAGGTCGACCTGCACGGGACTGGAGCTCGATGCGAAGTCCGCCGTGTCGGCACCCTCCCCGAACACCTCCACGTAGCTGTCGTCGCCTCCCTCGCCACGTACCGAGTCGTCGCCGGGCCCTCCTGCGAGGACGTCGTCTCCGTCGCGACCGAAGAGGATGTCGTTGCCGCCCAGGCCAATGAGCGTGCCGTCCAGACCGTCGCGGAGGAAGAGGAGGTCCGCCTGGGGGGAACCCTCGATCGCCTCGAAGTTGCGCAGCGTGTCGCTGCCCTCGCCCGTCGCGGCCTCCGCCGCCAGGTTCGCGTTGACGCCCGTCGCGCTCGTGGAGAAGCTCACGAGGTCGCTGTCCGCGCCTCCGTCCGTGAAGTCGTCGCCGGGTCCGCCCCTGAGGATGTCGTTGCCGGAGCCACCCGTCACGGCGTCGCCGCCGGCGCCGCCGTGGAGGTTGTCGTGGCCGTCGCCGCCGAAGGCGCCGTCGTCGCCGGCGGCGGCGTCGATCGTGTCGTTGCCGCCGCGTCCCTCGAGGACGTCGATGCCGCTGCTCCCCGTCATGTCGTCCGCGTGCTCGGAGCCGATCACCCCCTCGATCGTCGCGAGCGTGTCGGCGCCCTGGCCCGTGGCGGTGCCGGCCGCGAGGTTCACCGTCATCGCGCCCGTCGCTGAGCTGAAGTCGGCGAAGTCGAAGTCGGCGCCGCCGGCGATGCTGTCGTTTCCGGGCCCGCCGTGAAGCGTGTCGAAGCCGGCGTTGCCGTCCATGCTGTCGCTGTCGGCGTCGCCGAACAGCGTGTCGTTGCCGTTCCCTCCGAACATGGTGTCGGCCCCCCCGTCGCCGCGCAGCTCGTCGTCGCCGTCGCCGGCGCTGAGCACGTCGTCACCGCCAAAGCCCCTGATCACGTCGTTCCCGTCCCCGCCGAACAGGGCGTTGGCGCCGTCGTTGCCGGAGATCGTGTCGTTGCCGGCCCCACCGAGGACGTTCTCGAACCCGGCGAGGGTGTCGTTGCCCTGGCCCGTGGCGAAACTGAGCACGCCCAGGTTCACGGTCACCGCGCCGGCCAAGGCGTCGAACCGCAGGAGGTCGGTGCCGCTCCCGCCCGTGAGCTGGTCGTCCCCGGCCCCGCCGTCGGCGATGTCGCCGAGGCTGCCGCCGATCAGCTCGTCGTTGCCGGTTCCCCCGAAGAGGTTCACCGGACGGTCGTTCATGAGGCTCGCGTCGACGAGGTCGTTCTGGTCCCCCATCTCGAAGCTCGCGAGGTTCACGCCGGTGCACTCCACCGTCTCCGAGCCCCCGGCGCTGCCGGTCACCGCGCAGTTGCTCCCGGCGCTCACGGCCACCCCCGCGCCGCTCTCGGTGAGCTTCAGGTTCCCGGCAGCGCTGTCCAGCTCCACCTCGACGCGGTTGGCCTCGCCCGCCGCGGCGGCGTAGGTCAGCACGCCGCCGGTCTGGCTGACGGTGGCCGCGAGCGCCGGTGGCGCGGCGAGAGCGAGTGCGACGGTGCTGCAGGCGAGCGCGATGAGCTTCATGTGTCCCCCTGTGAGTGGCCCGGGGCCGACCATGGGCCCACCGGCCCCCATCCGCCACGTGGGAGCGCCCGAAGTCTTTTTCGCCGCGACCCGAAGGGGTATCGGGCCACTGCTCCCTGGGATACGCTCGCCCGGGAGATGAGCGCGACCAGCCGCCGCGCGGACGGCCTGCTACTGGAGCGCGAGCAGGAGCTCGGCGCTCTCGCGCGGCTGGCTGCCGAGGCGGGCGAAGGTAGGGGCGGAGTTGCGCTGATCGAGGGCCCGGCCGGCGTCGGCAAGTCGCGGCTGCTCGGCGAGGCCCTGGGCCGGGCGGAGGAGGCCGGCCTCGACTCCCTGCGGGCGCGGGGCAGCGAGCTCGAGCGCAACTTCAGCTTCGGCGCCGCGCTGCAGCTGCTAGGTCCCCCGGTGCTCGGAGCCGGCGAGCCCACGCGGCGGGAGCTCTTCCGCGGCGCCGCCGGGCACGCCGAGCCGCTCTTTCGCGACGCTCGGACGGCCCTGGGCGACGCCGCCGCGGACCAGACCTTCCCCCTCTACCACGGGCTGCACTGGCTGCTCGTGAGCCTGTCGGAGCGCTCTCCCCTGATACTCGCCGTGGACGACGCCCACTGGATCGACGACCAGTCCTCAGGCTTCCTCGTCTACCTGGCCCAGCGGCTCGAGGAGCTGCCGCTCGCCCTCGTCGTGGCCGTTCGGACGGGCGAGCCCGCGGCGGCCGGCGGGCTGCTGGAGCGGCTTGGGGAGGCTCCGGGGGCCGAGGTGCTGCGGCCGGCGCCGCTCAGCTGCACCGCGTGCGAGCGAATCGTGCTGGACGCCATCCCGGCGGCCGACGAGAGCTTCGCCCGCGCATGCTCGGCCGCGAGCGGCGGGAACCCGTTCGTGCTCCGCGAGCTGGTGGCCGCCATCGAGTCCGACGGCATCGCGCCCACCGCCGGGTCGGCCGAGCGGGTCTTCACGCTGACCCCGGAGGCCGTCTCGCGATCCGTTCTCGCCCGCCTCGGCCGCCTGCCCGGTCCGGCGCGCGAGCTTGCCCGCGCGGCGGCGGTCCTGGGGGAAGGTCCGCTCGCGGAGGCGGCGGCGATCGCCTCGGTCGAGCCGCCTGCCGCGGCCGAGGCGGCGGCCCTGCTCGAGCGGGCGAACGTCATCGCCGCCGGCGATCGGCTCCGCTTCGTCCACCCGGTGCTGCGATCGGTGGTCTACGAGGATGCGCCCGCCGCCTGGCTGGTGCGAGCCCACGCCCGGGCGGCGGAGCTCGCGCGCGAGCGCGGGGCGCTGGCTGAGGTCGTGGCGGCCCACCTCCTGCCGGCGGAGCGGGGTGCGCTCCGCTGGGCGATCGAGGTGCTGGAGGAGGCAGCCCGGGACGCGCGGCGCCAGGGCGCCCCTGCGACGGCGGCCCGCTATCTGCGCCGGGCGCTGGAGGAGGAGCCCGAGCGGCCGGTTCGCGGGGAGCTGCTGCTCGCGCTCGGCGGCGCGGAGGCGGACGCGGGCGAGGAGAGCGGCCTGGAGCGCTTCGAGGCGGCGCGAGGGCTGCTCGCGGACCCTGCCCGCCGGATCGCCGCGCTGCGCGAGATCGCGGGGCTGCTGCTCTACCGCGGCCGCTACCCGGACGCGGCTGCGGCCGCCGGTGAGGGCCTGGCCGCGCTTCGAGATGCCGGCGCGAGGTCTGCCAACGAGCTGGCCACCGACCTGGAGGCGATGTGGCTGATCGCGAAGCACTGGGGCGTGGTCGTGGCGGAGCGCGCCGAGTCCTGGGAGCAGGTCGAGCGCCTGATCGGGCGGGAGCGGTTGGAGGCGACACCGGCCGGGCGGGGGCTACTGGGGCACGCCGGGCTGGGAGAGGCGTACGCGGGGCGAAGGAGGGAGCGAGCCGCGGAGCTGGTCCGCCGCGCGATGTCGGGAGGACAGCCGAGCGAGGATCCCCTCGACGGCATCGCTTTCGCGCTCGGCGGCTTCGCGCTGATCGTCGCCGACGAGCTGCTCGAGGCCGAGGCGGCCATGACGGCCGCCATCGAGGCAGGGCGCCGACGAGGCTCGATTCTCGAGATCGCCGCGTTCGCCCACGTGCGCTCGATCGCCCGCTATCGCCTCGGGTGGCTGGCGGAGGCGGCCAGCGACGCCGAGGACGCCGTGGAGGGCGGCCGCCACGGCTGGGGTGCGACGCTGCCGATGGCGCACGCCTACGTGGCGCTGATCCGGCTGGAGCGCGGCGAGGAGGACGCCGCCTGGGAGGCGCTGGAGCTGCCGGGCGGTGAGGAGCTCTGGCGGGCCAACCCGTCATGGGGAGCCTGGGTGGCGGTCCGGGGGCGCCTCAGGCTCCAGCGCGGGGAGGCGGAGGAGGGCCGCGCCGACCTCGCCTACGTCGAGGCCATGGCGCAGGCGTCGGGCGCCCTGAACCCGGCGATGCTCCCCTGGCGCTCGTGGGCGGCGGCGTGCGCGCAGCGTCTCGGGGACGAGACGGAGGCGCGGCGGCTGGCGGACGAGGAGCTGGAGCTGGCACGAGCCTGGGGCGCGCCCCGCGCGGTCGCACAAGCGCTGCGAGGCGATGCTCTGGTCGCGGGCGGCGAGCGGGCGATCACGGCGCTCGAGGAGGCGCTGGAACTGCTGGAGGGCTCGCCGGCGGCGCTGGAGGACGCCCACGTGCGCTTCGCGCTGGGAGCAGCCCTGCGCCGCGCCGGCCGGCGCAGAGAAGCGCGCGAGCGGCTGGCGCAGGCGCTGGACCTGGCCCACCGCGCCGGCGCGGGCGCGCTGGTGGAGCGGGCGCTCTCCGAGCTGCGGGTTGCCGGCGCCCGCCCCCGCCGCCCCGCCATGTCCGGCGTCGCCGCGCTCACGCCGAGCGAGCGCCGCGTGGCCGCCCTCGCGGCCGAGGGGCGGTCAAATCGGGAAATCGCCGAGGGCCTGTTCGTGACCGAGCGCACCGTGGAGATGCACCTGACGGCCTCCTACGCGAAGCTCGGCATCGCCTCACGCCGGGAGCTGCCGCATGCGCTGGCCGCCGGCGAGGGATAGCCGCTCGAGCTGCGCTCAGGCCACCGGCTGGGAGACCGTGCCGGCCGTCTGCCGGGCGCCCCTCGCCACCTCGCGCCGGATGTCCTTCATCGGCTCCACCGAGCGCACGCGCGGGACGACGTCGAAGTTGTTCACCGGCGGCGGCGACTGCACGAACCACTCGAGCGTGTTGCCGTGCCACGGGTCGTTGCCGGCCTTCTTGCCCTTCTTGATGCTGAGGATCACGTTGACGACCGACATGAGCACGCCGATGCCGAGCAGGAACGAGCCGATGGTGGAGGCCAGGTTGAAGCCCTCCCAGCCGGCGCCCTCCGGGTAGTCGTAGATGCGCCGCGGCATGCCCGACAGGCCGGCGGAGTGCTGAACGAGGAAGGTGAGGTTGAAGCCCACGAACATCACCCAGAACGACGCCTTGCCCAGGCCCTCCGACAGCATCCGGCCCGACATCTTCGGGAACCAGTAGTAGAGCCCGGCGAAGATGCCGAACACCGAGCCGCCGAACAGCACGTAGTGGATGTGGGCAACCACGAAGTAGCTGTCGTGGAGCTGCCAGTCCACCGGGAAGACCGCCAGGATCACGCCGGAGATGCCGCCGATCAGGAACAGGCCGATGAAGCCGGCGGCGAAGTAGAGCGGCGTCTTGAAGACGATCGACCCGCGCCAGAGCGTGGCGATCCAGTTGAAGATCTTGATGCCCGTCGGCACCGCGATCGCAAAGGAGCTGATCATGAAGATCGCCAGCACCACCGTTGCCGTGGGGGTGGTGAACATGTGGTGGGCCCACACGAGCAGTCCGAGGAACGCGATGGCCGCCGTGGACGCCGCGATGGCCTTGTAGCCGAAGATCGGCTTGCGCGCGAACACCGGCACGATCTCCGAGATCATGCCGAACGCCGGCAGGATCATGATGTACACCTCGGGGTGCCCGAAGAACCAGAAGAGGTGCTGCCAGAGCAGCGGGTCGCCGCCGCCCGTGACGTCGAAGAAGGCGGTGCCGAAGTGGCGGTCGGTGAGCAGCATCGTGACCGCGGCGGCGATGGCGGGCAGCGCCAGGATCAGCAGGTAGCTGTACACGAGCAGCGACCAGACGAACAGCGGCATGCGGCCCCAGCTCATGCCCTTGGCGCGCATGTTGTGGATCGTCGCGACGAAGTTGATGGCGCCCAGCAGCGAGGAGAGGCCCGTGAGGTGGATGAGGAAGATCCACGCGTCGATGCCGCCGTCGGGCAGGAATGCGTCGTCCGACAGCGGGGCGTAGGAGGTCCAGCCCGCGGTGGGCGGCGACCAGAAGAGGCTGGCATAGAACGCGATGCCGCCGAACAGCAGCAGCCAGAACGACAGCGCGTTCAGCCGCGGGAACGCCATGTCCCTGGCCCCGATCATGAGCGGCAGCATGTAGTTGCCGAAGCCGGCGAGGACCGGCACCACGAACAGGAAGATCATCGTGGTGCCGTGCAGCGAGACCAGCCCGTTGTAGGCCGTGGGCTCGATGAGCGTGCTGCTCGCCTGGGCGAGCTGGAGCCGCATGAGCAGCGCCTCGACGCCACCGAGGATGAAGAACCCGAAGGTGGCGAAGAGGTACATGATCCCGATCTTCTTGTGATCGGTGGTGGTGAGCCACGTGGTCCATCCCGCGGGCTCGGGCTCCGTGCCGTGCATGACGACCTCGGGACGGGGCCGGGCGGAGACCGGGGGTGGAAGGGCTTCGCCGGTCACTGCCGGGTCTCCGTCTCCTCACGTCGCTCGCGCTGCTCGGCGAGCGCCTCCTGCGCTTCCTGGATGTCCGCGCGCTGTTGCTGCGCCCAGGCCTCGTACTCGGCCACCGGGAGAGCCCGGACAGTGGCGCGCATGTCGGCGTGGTTGTCGCCGCACAGCTCGGCGCACTGGCCCGAGTACACGCCCGGCTCGGAGATCTTGAACCAGGTCTCGTTGACGTGGCCCGGGAGGGCATCGGCCTTGCCGCCGAGCTCGGGAATCCACCACGAGTGGGCCACGTCCTGCGAGGTGATCTCCAGGAGGACGGTGGTGTTCACCGGGACCACCATCTCGTGGTAGGCGAACAGCGGCTGGTCACCCGGGTAGTCGTAGCGCCAGAGGTACTGCTGGCCGTTGACTCCGATCTTGAGCCCTTCGCCGCCGGGCGGCTCCGTCTGGTTGATGGCCGCGAACTGCACGGCCTCGGCCGCCTGGAGCCCGTCGGGTCCGGAGGCCGGCGGGTTCGTGATGTCGTCCAGATAGACGAAGGTCACGGCGGCGAGCACCACGACGATGGCGGCCGCGCCCATGGTCCAGCCCACCTCGAGCGGCGTGTTGCCGTGGATCTGCTCGGCGGGCGGCCCGCCGCGGCGCGCCCGGTACTTCACCAGCGACCAGATCAGCGTGCCCTCCACGCCGATGAAGATCACGAGCCCGATGTAGAACGTGATCTCGTAGAGGGTGGAGATGTCGTCGGCGTTGGGCGAGCCGCC
The DNA here is from genome assembly GCA_040901445.1 of Thermoleophilaceae bacterium. Taxonomy (GTDB): domain Bacteria; phylum Actinomycetota; class Thermoleophilia; order Solirubrobacterales; family Thermoleophilaceae; genus JBBDYQ01. The sequence goes on from JBBDYQ010000004.1 coordinate 153,146, forward strand.
GGACTCCGGGAAGATCGCGCCGGCCATCGCCGCCGGGGCCGCGACCAGCAGCGCACCCGCGCCGAGGGCGAGGGCCGCGAGCAGAGTCCGGGTGTGGCGGCCACGTCGCACGGCGGCGGGCATCATATCCGTCGTCCGGATTCAGACGACGGTACGTCTCAGTCGGCTGTCAGACGGCCGGCGGAGGGTCCCCGGGCTGCTGCCCGATGGCGAAGCTCACGGCGCCGCCCTCGACCTCGGCGTCCAGCACGGCGGCGTCGAGCGCCACGGCTGCCTGTGGCTCGAGGAAGACGTGGGCGCCGTCCTCGTCCACCACCTGGTCGCCGGCGGCGGGCTCTTCGGCCAGCTCGACGGCCAGAGCGGTTCCGCCGCTGTCGGCGGACGCCGTGGCCGCGATCCGCAGCCCGCCGTCCTCGGGGACGTCCTCGGAGGACGAGACGATGGCCTTGATGGCGTCGGCTGCTGCGGTGGTGATTGCGAGCATGGGGAGATCAACTCCTCGATCGGGTCGCTCCCGCGTCGTGTCCCCGGGCTCGGCCGGACCGAAACCAGCCATCACGTCCCGCCGAAAGCCGCCGCGCGCTTGCCCACGAAGGCGCCGACGCCCTCGTGGAAGTCGTCCGTGCGGGCCAGGGCGTGCTGGAGGTCGGCCTCGAGCTCGAGCTGCTCGTCCATGCGCGGGTAGAGCATCTGGTTGAGAGCGCGCTTGGAGCCGGCGTAGGAGCGCGTGGGGCCCGCTGAGAGCTGCTCCACGAGAGCGTTGGCCTCGTCCAGCAGGCGGTCGTCGGCGTGCACCCGGTTCACGAGGCCCCACTCGAGCGCCTGCTGCGCGGTCACCCGCTCGCCGAGGAAGGCCATCTCGAACGCGCGCGCCTTCCCGACGGCGGCGGGCACGAACAGCGTGGATCCGCCGTCGGGCATGAGGCCGATGTTCACGAAGGCCAGGCCGAAGTAGGCCGACTCCGCGCACAGCACCAGGTCGCACGCGAGCGCGAGCGAGCAGCCGATGCCCACGGCGGGCCCGTTCACGGCCGCGATCACCGGCTTCTCGAGGCGGCGCACCCCGGTGATGATCGGGTGGTAGACGTCGAGCAGCTCCTTGCGCACGTCCGGGCGGCCGTCGTCGGGGTGGGCGTCGAAGCCCGCCTTGAGGTCCGCGCCGGAGGAGAAGCCGCGGCCCGCTCCCGTGACCAGCACGGCGCGCACGGACGGATCGGACGCCTCCTCCTCGATCACCTGCTTGAGCTCGTGGCCGAACTCGGCCGTCCACGCGTTCAGCGTCTCGGGGCGGTTGAGGGTGATGCGCCCGATGGCGCCGGACTGCTCCCACTGGACGGTCTCGTAGCTCATGCCCGGACCTTATCCTTCACCAATGCTCCTCGACGAGGTCGAGTGGCTCGGGCACTCGGGCTTCCGGGTCCGCTCGGGCCGGACGGTGATCTACATCGATCCGTACCGCGTGCCGGACGGGCCGGAGGCGGACCTCATCCTCGTCACCCATGGCCACTACGACCACTTCTCGCCCACCGACGTCGAGCGCCTGAGCACGGATGAGACCACCGTCGTGGCGCCGCCGGCGGTGGCAGAGCGCGTGGCGGGAAACGTGGTGTCGGTGCGGCCGGGCGACGTCGTGCGGCCGGCGGAGGGAGTCGAGGTGGTGGCGGTGGCGGCCTACAACACGTCCAAGCGCGACACGGACGGGCGCGCCTTCCACCCGCGGGAGGCCGGCTGGGTGGGCTACGACATGAACGTGCGCGGCGAGCGGCTCTACCACTCCGGGGACACGGACGTGATCCCCGAGATGGACGCCGTGGCCGGGGTGGACGTGGCGCTGCTGCCCGTGAGCGGCACCTACGTGATGACCGCGGCCGAGGCCGTGGAGGCCGCGCGGCGGATCCAGCCGCGCGTGGCGGTCCCGATGCACTGGGGCGAGCACATCGGGACCTTGGAGGACGCGCGCCTGTTCGCCGAGCGGGCGCCCGTGGAGGTAGCGATCATGGAGAGGACCACATGACCAGGACTCAGACCGCCATGCGAGCCATGGCCAAGCAGGACCCGGAGCTGGGTGCGCGGCTCGTGCTCATGACGATGCCGGCCCTGGCGAACGGCGTGAGCTTCGACCTCGAGGTCGAGGGGATGGGCACCACGCGGGTCGGGGACGGCGAGCCGGGCTTCAGGCTGCTCACCAGCCCGAGCGGACTCGCCGAGCTCGCGGGCGGCGCCAGCCCGCTGCGGCTGATGCTGGGCGGGCGCCTGCGCATCCGCGGCAGCCGGCGCAAGGCACTGGGCCTGCGCTCGCTGGGCGACGGCGAGCTGTCGCTGGCCGACGTGGTCAGGTCCGGCGGGCGGATCGACCCCGACCCGGTCTACCGCGCGCTCACCTATCTCATCGACCCGGAGTGGACGCGCGGACACTCGTTCACCGTCGCGTACGAGGTCGGCGGCGCCGGCACCTGGTTCGTGACGGCGCGCGACGGGGAGCCCGTCGCGGTCGGGGTCGAGCGGCCGGAGCGCGTGGACGCCACCGCCCGCGTGGACCTCGACACCTACCACCGGCTCATCGGCGGCGAGATGACGCCCACGCAGGCCATGCAGCGCCAGCTCACGTGGGTCGACGGCGACCTCCACCCGGTGGTCCTGCTGGGCCGCTGGATCGAGCGCGCCCAGGGCCGCGACGACGACGAGCTGGCCCGCGAGGCCGAGCAGCGGCGCCTGCTCGAGGCGCGCGGGCCCACGTGGGGCGCCTCGTCCAACGGGCTGGCGGGCGCCGGCCAGGGCGACCCGGCGCACGAGTCCGAGTCCGCGCGGCGCGAGTCGCGGGACCTGCTCACCTACGGCCAGCTCTACGCGCTCTGGGAGCGCCAGAACTGGAAGGCGCACGAGCTGGACTTCTCGGTGGATCGCGAGCAGTGGCTGGCGTCACCGCGCGAGGCGCAGGAGAACACGGCCTGGAGCCTGGGCTCGTTCTACATCGGGGAGGAGCGGGTGACCGCCGACCTCGCGCCGTTCCTGATGGCGGCGCCAGCGGCGAGGTGGAGGTCTTCCTCGCCACCCAGCTCGTGGACGAGGCGCGACACGCCACGTTCTTCGACCGCTTCGGGGCCGAGGTCATGGCGCTGGAGTCCGACGACCTGCGCAACCGCATGCGCGATCTCGAGAAGACGATGCTGTCGGCCTGGCACGACGTGTTCGACGACGGGCTGCGCGAGACCGCCAACCGGATCAAGGCCAGGCCGGACGACCTCGACCTGTTCGTGGAGGGCATCACCACCTACCACATGATCATCGAGGGGGTCCTGGCCATGACGGGCCAGCGCTTCATCCTCAAGTACATGGAGGACCATGGGCTCTACCCCGGCTTCGTGAAGGGCTTCTCGCTGGTGGAGCAGGACGAGCACCGCCACATCGCGTTCGGCGTCCGCTTCCTGCGCGACGCGATCGCGGACGACCGCGAGCGCTTCGAGCCCATCGTCCGGCGCCGCATCGAGGAGCTCGTGCCCAAGGCGGTGCACGTGTTCGTGCCGCCGTATGCCGAGACCGCGCGCGAGTTCGTGTCCTACGGGTACGACTCGCGCCAGCTCTACGGCTACGCGTACCGCGCGCTCAAGCGGCGCACGGCGGTCATCGGGATCGAGATCCCGTCGGCGGAGGACCTCATGCCCGGGCCGATCGCCTCGCCCGAGGAGGCCAGGGCCGCGGGGGTGCCTGCGTAGGCCGATCGGGGAATAACCCTCTCCATGACCGACGAGAGGGTGGAGAGGGCAGAGGAAGCGGAGGTCCACGGCCCGCCGGCATGGGCCCAGACGCCACGGCCGGGGAACGGGCGGCGCCGGCGTCCCGCCGAGCGGGCGCGGGACGCGGACTTCCCGCTGGCCCTGCGCGGCTACGAGAAGGCGGCGGTGGACGCGTACGTGGAGGAGATGACCGAGCTCGAGCTCGAGCCCGAGCCTCAGCCCGACGACGCCTGACGGGCGAGGAAGCCCAGGATCGCGTCGTTCACGGCGTCCGGGTTCTCCTCCGGCATCGCGTGCGAGGAGTCCGGGATCTCCTCCCGCTCGGCGTGGGGCAGCAGCCGCTCGAGGTGCTCGCTCATGCGGACGAAGGCGGCAGGGCTGCGGTCACCGGTCAGCAGCAGCGCCGGGACCTCCACGCCGCGCACCTCGTCCTCGGTGAGCGGCGGGAAGCCGGCGCCCGTCAGCTGGGCCTTGAGCGAGCCGACGTTCTCGCGCATCCGCTGCTTGCGGGCCTCCGGCAGCTGCTCGTAGATCTCCCTGCCGAGCACGCCGCGGGCGAACGTTTGCATGGCCTCCTCGTCGTCGTCCCGGTTGAACGCCTTCTCGGCGGGGGCGATCGTCCCGGCTCCGAAGCGGACGATGGCGACCGCTGTCCTCGGCCGGCGGGCCAGGAGCCGGAGCAGCTCCGGAGGCCGCGGCGGCTTGCTCAGGAACAGCGAGAGCACGGGTGGCTCGAGGAGCACCAGGCTGCGGACGGCCTCCGGGTGCCGGATCGCCGTGAGCAGGCAGATGAAGCCGCCCCACGAGTGACCGACCAGGTGGGCGGGGGCCGCACCCACCGCCGGCAGGAACCCGGCGAGGTCCTCGACGTGCGGCAGCATCTGGTCGTCGGCGCCCGGCTCGATGTCCGCGTTCGGCCGCGCGTAGCGGCGGCTGTAGGCGATCGCCCGGTGCTCGGCGCCGATCGCGGGCCACTGTCCCTCCCAGATCCGCAGGTCACTGGCGCTGCCGTGGACGAGCACGACCGGCTCGCCCTGCCCCTGCTCGCGATAGGCGAGCGAGGTCCCCTCGACCGCGGCGGTCCTCACGCCCTCGAACGGATCTGCGCTCGCTGCGCTGGCGGTGCCCGTCATCGCTTCCCCTTTCGATCGAGGCAAGCCTACGACCGCTTCGGGCCAAGGGCAACCGGGATCTTCGTCAGGGGGCCAGCCGCTCGATGAACCAACCGCGTTCGCCAGCGCGATAGCGCAGCCGATCGTGCAGGCGGTCCTCGCCGTGCTGCCAGAACTCCCACGCGCTCGGGGCGAGACGGTACCCGCCCCACCAGTCCGCCACGCCCACGTCGGCGCCGGCGTGCTCGGACTCGACTGCGCGCACGCGCGCGTCGAGCTCCTCGCGGCTCGCCACCACCTCGCTCTGCGGCGAGGCCAGGGCGCTCAGGCGGCTTTTGCGCCCGCGCGTGCGCGCGTAGGCCTCGGTCTCCTCCCGCGCGACCCGCGCGACGGCTCCCTCCACCCGGACCTGGCGGCCCAGCTCCTTCCAGTGGAAGAGGAGGGCTGCGCGCGGGTTCTCCTCCAGCTCGCGGCCCTTGCGGCTGAGGTAGTTCGTGAAGAACACCAGCCCGCGCGCGTCGTGGCCCTTGAGCAGCACCATGCGCGCACTCGGGGTCCCGTTCGCGGACGCCGTGGCAAGCGCGACGGCCTCCGGCTCGAACACGCCGCCGGCGCGGGCGTCCGCAAACCAGCGGGCAAACTGCGCGAGGGGATCGCGGTCGAGATCCTCCTCGCGCAGCGCCATGTGCCAGAGGCTAGAGCTCCTCGCCGTCGATCAGGTGCTTGAACAGCACGTCCTGCGACGTCATCGCCGGACTGCTGAACGCGATGAAGTTCGCCCGCGCCGAGCTCGCCAGGTCCTTGATCGCCGGGCGCCGGCTCGAGTCGGAGGTGGCGTGCGCGAGGTCGTCGATGTTGTCCGAGTTGAGGTTGCGGTAGTAGACGTCGCTCGTGCGCCCGCTCGTGCGCACGAAGGTCACGATCCCGCGGTCCCAGGCGTACGGCGTGATGCCGCCGTTGAAGCTGTCGCCGCGCAGGCTGCGGCTGCTGCCGGAGTAGGCCGAGATGAGCTTGGTCCGGCCGCGCTGGCCCTTGCTGTCGAACACGCGCATGTACACGTCCCAGTCGCGGTCGCGATCGCCGCGGGTGATGCCGCTGCGCGTGTCGAAGACCACGGCCCAGCGCCGGCTGCTGCCGCTGTCGGACACCGCCGGGTCCGAGCCGTTGCCCGCCACCCGGGTGGTGCGCCCGGCGCGGCGCAGATAGACGCGGCTGCCCCGCTCCCACACGATGGCGTTGCCGTCGAGCGCGTAGTCCGGGTTGTGGCCGCGGGTGAAGCGGCGCGGCTTGCGGCCGTCGGCACGAGCGTTCGCGGTGTAGACGTAGCGGCCCGCCTCGAAAGCGACCTTGCGGCAGTCGCCGTCGATCGTGGGGTTCGTGGCATGGCCGCGCACGCCGCGTGAGAGCAGCCGCGTGCTCTCGTAGCGCAGGTCGCGCACGTATATGTCGTAGTCGTCGTCATCGTCGTGCTCGGAGAGGTTGGTGGCGCGCGAGCGGAAGACCACGCAGCGCGGGCCGTCCTGCACCGAGCCCGACACCTCGGGGTCCAGCGAGCGGCCGTCGCCCTGCTGCTCGCCGGTGCCGATGCTGATCCGCTTCAGCTCGCCGGCCGGACGCGCGGGGCCGTCGTCGAGCCCGCTCGTGCCGCGCTCACCCTCGGGTCGCTCGTAGAGGAAGACGTCCGTCTCGTCGTTGGTGTCGCCTGGGATCAGGTTCGTGGCCTCGGAGTGGAAGGCCACGTAGCGGCCCTCGCGGTCGTCGCCCGAGATGGCGGGGCCGCCGGATGGTCCGTTGGCGGCGCCTCCGCCCGCGGTGACGGAGATGGGCACCGGGTCGGTGCCGAAGATCGCGGCCGACGCGGGAACGGCGGCGATGAGCAGGATGATGGGGAGCGCGACGATGGCCAGGCGCTTCACTGAGGGGGCCTTCCTGTTCGGGCGGTGCGGTCTCCCGCCGAGGATATAACCCATTCGGGTATGTCATGCGCGGATTGGGTTAAGAAGCTCGACGAGTCCGGAACACCGGCGACGGTGCGGGCATCCGTACATCTCTCCGCCTCCGCCGGAGATAGACTGCGGCCGCTTTGCGCCTGTCCAGCGTCCTCAGGACCGCGGCGCTGGGCTGCGTGGCCGCAGGCATAGCCGCCCCCCTGGCCCGCCACCGTCTGAAGCTCCGCCCCGCGGTCGTCTCCACGCTTGCCTGGCAGGCGCCGTTCGCGCTCGCGGTCGCCCGTCCGCGCACACCGCTGCGCGACGCCGGCATCTACACGCTGCAGATGTGGGCGTACATCGCGCACTACGAGATGCCCAACGACGACCCGGACGCGCTGCTGCGCCGCCTGCGAGTGGAGTACCCGATCCGGGTGGACCGGGCCATCGGCGGGGGCGACCTGCCCACGCACCGCCTCCAGCGCGCGCTCGGCCGGCCCGGCGAGGTGCGCCGCCATGACCTCTGGCTCTCCTGGGTGCACTGGAGCTGGTTCTTCGTCCCGCACGGCTCGATGGCCTGGACGCTGTGGCGCCACCGCGAGCACTTCCCGCGCTCGGCAACGTTGATGGCGGCCACCTTCGACGCCGGCCTCGCCTTCTACTGGCTGGTGCCCACGGCCCCGCCGTGGTGGGCGGGTGAGAGCCGCAAGATGCGGCCGGTCCGGCGGATCATGGTGGAGGCCGGGGAGCACTACTGGGGCAGGCTCTGGCGCCCGCTCTACGATTTCCTGGCCGGCAATCCCTTCGCGGCCATGCCCTCACTCCACTTCGCCACATCGGTCATGTCGGCCCACGTCCTCTCGGACGTCGGGCGCGGGCCGGGTGCGCTGGGCTGGGCCTACGCCTCCACGCTCGGATTCGCGCTCGTCTACCTGGGCGAGCACTACGTCGTGGACCTGCTCGCGGGGTTCGTCCTCGCGGAGACGGTGCGGCAGCTCGGCCCGCGGGCCGAGCCGGCCATCCGGGCGGCGCAGCGGGCCGTGCAGCGCTTCGAGCCGAGGGTGGCCTGGTGAGGGCCCGCGACGAGCGCTTGGCGCCCGCGCCGGGCGTCCTCACCCGGGACGAGGCCGAGGACGCCGCGATCGAGGAGCGGGCCGCAGGCCTCCTGGGCAACCCCCGCCGCCTCGTGACGCTGGGCCTCGCGTTCGTCGCCGTCGTCGTCGCCATCTACGTCGTGCTGCCGAATGTCGTCGGCCTCGACGACACGTTCGACCGCCTCGGCGACGCCACCTGGTACTGGATCGCGGTCGCGCTCGGCTTCAACATCGCGGCGTTCGCCGCCTACGTGGCGATCTTCCGCGGGATCCTCAGCGGCGCCGACGACCCGGTGATGGAGCGGCGGCTGGGGTTCACGGCCTCGTACCAGATCACGATGGCGGGCCTGGCCGCCACGCGCGTGTTCTCCGCCGCCGGCGCCGGCGGCCTCGTGCTCACGTACTGGGCATTGCGCAAGGCGGGGATGGAGCGCCGCCGCGCGGCCTGCCGGATGGTGGCGCTGCTCGTGCTGCTCTATACGGTCTACCTCCTCGCGCTCGTGATCTTCGGCGTCCTGCTGCGCACGGGGGTGCTGCCCGGGGACGACCCCGTCAGCGGGACCATCGTGCCGGCGGGCATCGCGGGCGTGGTCCTGCTGGTCCTCGCGCTGGTGGCGCTCATCCCGCAGGACTTCGAGCGCCGGCTGGCCGAGTATGCGCGGGGCTACCGGCGCGCCCGCTTCGCCAAGCGCATGGCCACCGGCCCGGCCACGCTGGCCTCGGGTGTGCGCACCGCCATCGGCTACATGCGCCACCCGAGCCGCGGCGCGCTCGCGGTGGCCGGGGCGGTGGGCTTCTGGGCGGCCAACATCGGGGTGCTGTGGGCCAGCTTCGAGGCGTTCGGCGGCGACGTTTCCTTCGGGGTCCTCGTACAGGGCTTCTTCGTGGGCATGGCGGCCAACCTCATCCCGTCGCCCGCCGGGGGGGTCGGGTCCGTGGACGCAGGCATGATCGGGGCCTTCGTCCTGTTCGGCGTCCCCGCGGCATCTGTGGTCTTCCCGGCCGTGCTCACCTACCGGGTAATAGCCTTCTGGCTGCCGATCCCGCCCGGGGTCGTCGCCTTCTTCCAGCTGCAGCGCACCGTCGCGCGGTGGAAGGAGGAAGAGGGGGACGCGGGCTATACTTCAAAAAGTAAAGTGACTGCTGCGGAGGCCACGTGAGCGAAGGCAAGGTAGAGGACGTCATCATCATCGGGAGCGGCCCCGCCGGCTACACGGCGGCGCTCTACACGTCGCGGGCGGATCTCCAGCCGCTGGTGTTCGAGGGCTTCATCTGGGGCGGCCTGCTCCAGCAGACCACCGACGTGGAGAACTACCCCGGCTACCCCGAGGGCGTGATGGGGCCCGAGATGATGCAGGAGTTCCGTGACCAGGCGGAGCGCTTCGGCACCCGCTTCGTCACCGAGGACGTCACGCGCGTGGAGCTGTCGGCCGACGGCGGCGTGCACAAGGTGTTCGTGGACGACCGCGAGTACCTCACCCGCTCCGTGATCCTCGCAATGGGCGCCGAGCCCAAGAAGCTCGGGGTCCCGGGCGAGGAAGAGCTGTCGGCGCGCGGGGTCTCCTACTGCGCCACCTGCGACGCCGCCTTCTTCCGCGAGAAGCCCACGATCGTGGTGGGCGGCGGCGACACGGCGATGGAGGACTCGATCTTCCTCTCCAAGTTCGCCAGCAAGGTGGGAGTCGTGCACCGGCGCGACGACTTCCGCGCCTCGGCGATCATGCTCGACCGCGCGAAGGACACCGACAACATCGACCTCCTCACACCGTATGTCGTGGACCGCTTCGAGGCCGGCGACGACGGCTCGCTGGCGCGCGCCGTGCTCGAGAACCGCGAGACCGGCGAGGAGCGCACGCTCGAGGTCGACGGCGCCTTCGTGGCCATCGGCCACGCGCCCAACTCCGCCATCGTGGCCGATCAGGTGGAGACCGACGACGAGGGCTACGTCATCACCGAGCCGGGGTCGACGCGCACGAAGCTGGAGGGCGTGTTCGCCGCCGGCGACCTCGTGGACCGCACCTACCGCCAGGCCGTCACGGCCGCAGGCTCCGGCTGCATGGCCGCGCTCGACGCCGAGCGTTATCTGCGCGACACGCCGATCGACGCCGAGGCGCACTGGGAGCCGGATCCGGCCAAGGCCGCGGAGCGCGCGGCCGAGGCCGCGACGCAGTAGCGCAGCCGCCTTCTCGCGCGTCTGCCGGGATGCTCCTCTCAGGCGGGCCGGCGAGCGCCGGTTCTTGCCGCGAGCCAGGTGAGGGGGCGGGGGAACAGCCTTGCCGCGGCCGCGAGCGCCCGCAACTCCGGCGGGGTGTAGACGACGCCGTGCTCGCGCTCGATTCCCCTGACGATCGCCGCCGCGCACTGCGCCGGCGTGCGCCCGCGCATGAGCCGCTCCATGCTCGGGATGCGGTCCTCGGCACCGGGGTTGGCGGCGAAGTAGTCGCTCGAGACCTTGCCGGGCACGACCTCGGTCACCCCCACGCCGGTGCCGCGGAGGTCGGCGCGCAGGGCCTCGGTGAAGCCGCGCAGCGCCCAGCGCGCTCCGGCGTAGCCGATCGCGCCCGGCCAGACCACGCGCGAGATCGGAGTGTTCACACAAACGACGTGGCCGCTGCCGCGGGCGATCATGCCCTCCACGAAGGCGCGCGTCACGAAGAAGGCCGCGAGGTAGGGGACCGACGTCTGGGAGACCAGCTCGGCGGGCGTGGTCTCGTCGACGAACAGGAAGCGGCCGGCGCCGGCGTTGTTCACCACGACGTCGGGGAGCCCGAGCTCGCTCTCGACCGCCGCGCCGAGCCCGGCCACGGCGTCCATGTCGCCGACGTCGGCGGGGTGGACGTGCGCCGCCGGCCCGATCGCGCCCGCCACCTCCCGCAGCTTGTCCCCGCGGCGCCCCACCAGCACGACGGTCGCTCCCCGTTCTGCGAGAGCGCGCGCGGCGGCCGCTCCGATCCCGCTCGAGGCGCCGGTGACCAGCGCGAGTCGCCCTTCGAGCTTCACGCGAGGGAGTCTCCGCGGTGGCGGCGGCCGCCGTCAAGCCGGCGTCCCGCCGAATGCCGACGCCGGCCCGGGTAAGCTCGCGTCCGGGATGGCCGAGGTCTGGACGAACTGGGCGGGGGAGCAGCGCTGCGCGCCGGAGGCGCTCGAGCGGCCGCGCTCCAGCGAGGAGGTCGTGGCCGCGGTCGAACGGGCGCGTGACTCGGGCCGCCGGGTGCGCGTGGCCGGGTCGGGCCACTCGTTCACAGACATCGCGTGCAGCGAGGGCACGCTTCTCCACCTCGGCGCGATGGACCGGGTGCTCGACTCCGACACCGTCACGGGGCTCGTCCGCGTGCAGGCGGGGATCACGCTCCACGAGCTGGGCAGTGAGCTCGCCGAGCGCGGACTGGCCATGGAGAACCAGGGCGACATCGACCGCCAGTCCCTGGCCGGTGCGCTGGCAACGGCCACCCATGGCACGGGCCTTGGCTTTCGCAACGTCTCCTCGCAGGTGGCGGCCATGCGGATCGTCACGGCCGACGGCGCTGTGCTCGACATCGAGGACGAGGACACGCTGCGTGCGGCGCGGGTGGGCCTGGGCGCGCTCGGCGTCGTGACCGAGGTCACGCTGCGCTGCGTTCCGATCTTCACGCTGCGGCGGGTGGACGAGCCGCGCCCGCTCGAGGAGGTGCTGTCCTCCATCGACGCGCTCGCCGAGGGCAATGACCACTTCGAGTTCTACGTCTTCCCCTACACCGGCGCAGCGCTCGTGCGCGAGACCCAGCGCAGCAAGGCTCTCGAACCCGATCCGCCCGGCGCCGCCAAGCTGTGGTTCGAGGAGGTGGCGCTCCCGAACATCATGGTGGGCGTGGCGGGCCGCGCGGGCCGCATCCGCCCGGGCCTCATCCCGCCGCTCAACCGGGCGCTGATGAGGGCGATCGGCCGTACCGTGCGGGTGGACCGCAGCGCGCGCGTGTACGCCAGCCGCCGCGACGTGAAGTTCACGGAGATGGAGTACGCGCTGCCGCGCGAGCACGGGGAGGAGGCCATCCGCCGTGTGCTCGACACCATCGAGCGGCGGCGGCTGCCGGTGGGCTTCCCGCTCGAGTTCCGCCTGGTTGCCGGCGACGACTCATACCTGTCGACCGCGCACGGGCACGACACGGCCTACATCGCGGTGCACCAGTTCAAGGGCATGGAGTTCGAGGGCTACTTCCGCGCGGTCGAGCGGATCATGGACGACTATGGCGGGCGTCCCCACTGGGGCAAGCGCCACTACCAGTCGGCGGCCACGCTGGCTCCGCGCTACCCGGAGTGGGACGCCTTCGCCGCCGTGCGGGAGCGCCTGGATCCCGATGGGCTGTTCTCGAACGACTACGTGGACCGCGTGCTGGGTCCCGTCGGCGCGGCCGTCTCCTCCTCGTAGGCGGCCGCGGCTGCCAGTCGGCGCCGCGGCCGCCGGGCGTGGCGTCCAGCCCGTTCCACTGTCAGAGGAAGGACTTGCCCTCGCCGCGGTAGGTGGGTGCCTCATCCACGATCTGCCCGTCCGCCACGAGATACAGGCGGTCGAAGCGCTCGCACAGCTCGCCCGCCTTGGAATGGCGCAGGTACACGCGGTCGCCCGGCGCCAGGCTGTTCGCCGCCTTGCCCAGCAGCGGCGTCTGCACCTCCCCCGCTCCCTCCATGGGGTCGAGACGCAGCCCGCGCGGCAGGTGGGGCACGGGCAGCCGGAAGCGATCGGCCGGGCCGGACGCCAGGTAGCCGCCGCCCAGCGCCGTGGCCACGCCCGGGCCGGGACGGCGCACCACGGGCAGCGCGAACATCGCGGCCGGGCGCAGCGCGAAGCGCGCGTAGTGGTCGAACAGGGCCGGGGCGTAGAAGCCCGAGCCGGCCGTGACCTCGGTGACGCACTCCTCGCTGGCCGACGCCTCGAGGCTGCCGGTGCCGCCGGCGTTCACCAGCTCCACCGGCGCCACGTCGCGCACGGCGGCCACGAGCGCCCCGCGGCGCCCGCGCAGCTCGCGCGCCGACAGCGCCTGCATGCCGCGGATGCCCAGGCCCTTGAGCCGCGCGCCCGCCGGGCGGTCGCCTACGCCGGCGATGTGGCCCTCGTAGCCCATGACGCCGGCCAGCTCGAAGCCGGGTCGCCCCGTGATCTCGCGCGCGAACGCGGCCGCCTGCTGCGGAGTGCGGATGGGCGAGCGCTTGGGCCCGATGCGCACCCGGCCTCCGGCCAGCCACAGGGAGCAGTCCATGTCGATGCACACGCGGATCGCGCGGCGGTCGCGTCCCGCGGCCGTGTCGATCAGGTCGAGCTGCGCCGCGGAGTCCACCATCACGATCGGCGCGCTTGGGCCCTCGAAGCGCCCGAGCGCGGCCAGCCCCTCGCGGTCGGCGGTGGGGTAGGCCAGCAACATGTCCTCGAAGCCGTGCTCCGCCAGCCACAGCGTCTCCGCGAGCGTGAACGTCATGAGGCCGCGGAAGCCGGGGTCGCGGTCGAGCGCCGCGCGCAGCAGCGGCCGGCAGCGCAGCGACTTGGACGCAACGCGGATGGGCGTGCCGCCGGCACGCCGCAGCATGTCGGCCCCGTTGTGCCACATGGCGTCGAGGTCCACGAACGCGAACGGCGCCTCCACGCCCGCGAAGGCGCGCTCGTAGCGCTCGTAGTCGTCCGCCGCCGGGGCGGTGGACCGGGCGGGGGCCTCGGTCGCCATGGCCGCGACAGAGCCTACCCCGGCAGCCAGGCCGTCACCGTCGCTGGACCGAACGGGCGGGATCCGGCGCAAGTGTGGCACTGGGTCACTTTGCCCAGACATACTCGGGGTAAAGCGACCCAGCGCCGCCGGTCAGGGCAGCACGGTGCCCGCGACCCCCGGGGCCGGGAACGCGGCGGCGAGCTCGCGGACCTCCGTCCGGATCTGCGCGAGCGCCCGCTCGTCGCCCCGCCCGGCGGCCTCCACCGCGGCGTCGATCCAGCCCGCCACGGAGCGCATCTCCTCCGCGCCCATCCCGCGGGTCGTGACCGCCGGCGTGCCCAGGCGGATGCCCGACGGGTCGAGCGGCTTGCGCTCGTCGAAGGGCACCGCGTTGCGGTTGCAGACGATGCCCGCCCGGTCCAGAGCCTCGGCGGCCGGCCGGCCGCTGATCCCGCGGTTGGAGAGGTCCACGAGGATGAGATGGTTGTCGGTGCCGCCGCTGACGAGGTCGAAGCCGCGCGCGGCCAGCGCCTCGGCCAGCGCCCGGGCGTTGGCCACGATCGCGTGCGCGTAGTCGCGGAACTCGGGCCGGGACGCCTCCTCGAGCGCCACCGCGATCGCGGCGGTGGTGTGGTCGTGGGGGCCGCCCTGGAGGCCGGGGAAGACCGCGCGGTCGATGGCCGTCGCGTGCTCCGCCCGGGAGAGGATCATCGCGCCGCGCGGCCCGCGCAGCGTCTTGTGCGTCGTGGTGGTCACCACGTCGGCGTGCGGGAACGGCGACGGGTGGGCGCCGCCCGCGATCAGCCCGGCGATGTGGGCGATGTCGGCGGCGAGCACCGCGCCCGCCTCCTGGGCGACCTCGGCGAAGCCCGCGAAGTCGATCGTCCGGGGGATCGCCGTGCCCCCGCACCAGATCAGCCTGGGCCGCTCCCGGCGGGCGATCTCGGCCACCTCGTCCAGGTCCACGCGGCCATCGTCGCGCCGCACGCCGTAACGCACCGCGCGGAACCAGCGCCCGGTCACCGACACTCCCCAGCCGTGGGTGAGGTGGCCGCCGGCCTCGAGCGACATGCCGAGCACGGTGTCGCCAGGGTCGAGGAAGGCGGCATAGACGGCGAGGTTGGCCGGCGAGCCCGAGTACGGCTGCACGTTGGCGTGCTCGGCGCCGAACAGAGCCTTGGCCCGCTCGACAGCCAGGGCCTCCACCCGGTCGATGACCGCGTGGCCCTCGTAGTAGCGGCGGCCCGGATAGCCCTCCGAGTACTTGTTGGTGAGCACGGAGCCGCTCGCGGCGAGCACGGCCTCCGAGACGTGGTTCTCGGACGGGATCAGGCAGAGGGTCTCGGCCTGGCGACGCTCCTCGTCGCGGATCAGCTCGGCAACGGCCTGGTCCTGGGTCGCGATGGCTGCCTGCATCGGGCACCTCCTCGTTGGAGTTTCGGTGCCCAGGCGCGCGGCAACAGGTGACGGCATCGCTCCCCGGTGGTCGCTTCCACCTTCTACGCCAGTCGCGATGCGCCGATCGAGGGTAGGCCCCCCGGCGGGCGCGGTCAAGTAGTCAGCGCAGGTAGACGGGGTTGGAGATGACCCAGGTGCGGCCGTCGAGGTGCGCCTCGGCCCGGTACACGCCCGGCTCGGTCACGTCCAGCGAGAGCCGCGCTCCTTCGGCCTGCGTGAGCACCTCGCCATCGCGCACGATCCGCAGCGAGCACGGCCGCGGGGCCGACACCTCCAGCCCCCACTTGCCCGACGGAGCCTCGCCGCCCATCGGGAGTACCTCGCCGGAGCCGCCGGCCGCCCAGAACGCGAACCCGCGCGCCGGAGCGAGCCAATCGTGGGCGATGTAGCAGCGGCCCTCGCGCAGCGCGCCGAACACCTGCGCGCGGTCGCGCTCGAGCTCGCCGGAGGGCGCCTCCTCGCAGAGGACGTGGGTGCGGATGTGGCGGAACGAGCGCGCGTAGCCCATCAGCCGCAACGGCACCCGCCCGGCCACGCGAACGCCGATCTGGTGCGCGTCGAGCCCTCCGAGAGCCACCGTGCGGCGCTCGCGGCAGAGCCCTTCCCAGGCACGCACATTGCGCTGCGGTGGATGGTCCACCACCCGCCCGGGCGCCACCACGAAGCGGGCGATCTCGGCGATGCTCTCCAGCGGCTCCAGGGTGTCGTTGAGGAAGCTCCACAGCTCGATGCCGTGCAGCGCCTCGCAGTCCAGCCCCTCGAACGGCATGGCCCGCGCGCGCCGAGCGAAGCGGCGCGAGCCCTCCGAGAACGGATGGGCGGCGAAGCCGAAGCCGCCGCGCTCGCGCACCGCCTCGCAGATGCCGGCGGCGTCGAGGCCGTCGTGCTCCACCTCCTCGTCGATGCCGAACGCGAGGTAGTGGTTGCGCCCCGCGGGGGAGACCTCCACCCCGGCGAGCAGCAGCACGGGCCCGTGCCAGCCCTCCTCGCCACGGCGGCGCGCCTCCAGCGAGTCGTGGTCGGTGAGCAGCACCACGTCGGCGCCGGCACGGCGGCCCGCGGCCGCGATCTCCGCCACCGTCCCGGTGCCGTCCGAGTAGGTGGAGTGGAGGTGGACCACGCAGGCGAGGTCGTGCAGGAGGGGAGGTCCGGGCACCGCGCACTAGGCTACGGCGATCCGCCCCTTCGACGAGTTCGACGAGTCACGCGAGGTGTGGCCGCGCGGCGAGCGCCTGCGGGCCATCCGCGACGCCGCGCGTGCGTTCCGCACACGCTTCAAGGCCCAGGGAGAGCTTCGGGCCATGAAGAGCGTGGACCTCGTGGCGGCCGGCTATCCCACGCGCTTCGCGCTGGCCGGCGCCGCGAAGGCGGTCAACCCCTACGTGAGCATCGTCAACCGCGTCGTGATCGTCCAGTTCGACGACTTCGGCGGCAACCGCCGCACCCTGGTCTGGGAGCCCACGATCCCCGAGGGCTCCGAGGACGCGCCGTTCTACGCCCAGCTCGTGGACCGCTACGGCGACTGGCTGTCCCACAACGTGCTGTCGAAGGAGTTCGAGACGGTGGCGGGCGCGCTGGCGAGCTGCGGTTTGCGGCCCGAGGACGTCGACTACGTGGCCTTCGACCACCTCCACGTGCAGGACCTCCGCCGCCTGATGGGCACCACCAAGCCGGTGCACGGCGAGCCCGAGCCGCGCCCCCCGTTCTTCCCCAGCGCCACCTTCGTCTGCCAGCGCCGCGAGGTGGACACGTTCCGCTCCGTCCACCCGATGCAGTGGGCCTGGTACGTGCCCGGCGGGATGGACGACGTGATCGAGGACAGGCTCGAGCTGATCGACGGCGACGTGGAGCTGGGCGTGGGCGTGGCGCTCGTCTCCACGCCCGGCCACACGGACGGCAACCAGTCGCTCGTGCTCAACACCCCCGGCGGCGTCTGGGTGTCGTCGGAGAACGGCGTGTGCGCCGACAACTGGCACCCGCACCTCTCGCGCATCCCCGGAGTGAAGGCCTACGCGGAGTTCTTCAACCGCGAGGTGGTGCTCAACTCGAACACGCTCGAGGACTCGCTGGACCAGTACGACTCGATGGTCAAGGAGAAGGCTCTGGCCGACTCCAACCGCGACGACCCGCGCTGGCTCAACGTGCTGCCGTCTTCGGAGATGGCGTCGTGGAGGCGCCAGTGGCCGGTGGTGCCCACCTTCACGTACGGCGCGATCGAGTACGGGTTGATCGAGCGGCCCGCGGCCGGCTGACCCCGCGGCCCTAGTCCCAGCTCCAGCTCTCCACCACGTCGTCGAGAGCGGCGCTGCCCTCCTCGAAGCCGTCGGCGAGGGCTGTGTAGGTGAGCACGTAGCCGCTGCCCTCGCGCACCGTGTACACCTGGCGGAAGCGCAGCTCCTGGCCCTCCCGCTCGCTCGAGTAGTCGAACGCGCGGGCCTGCTCTCCGTCGATGTCGAGCGCCGAGACGTCAGAGATGTCGCTGGGCGCCAGGTCGCCGCCGAGCTGCTCGAGCACGGCCGGGTCCTGGAGCGCCTGGCGCGACTGCTCCGTGAGGCGGTCCGCGTCCACGCCGTCGGCCAGGCTGCCCTGGCGGAGCACGTTGATGTTGGACGAGAAGCCGCCCTCGGGGTCGGCCGTGAGCACGATGTCGGGCTCGAATCCGGACGCGGCGAACTCCTCGGAGTCGTCGCTGCGGTCATCCCAGCCGCCGGGGGTGTCCACCGTGTAGCCCGTGCCCTCGACGGCATCCCCGCTGTCGTCGTTCCCGCAGCCGGCGAGAAGGGCGACCGCAAGGATCGCGGAGACGAGCAGGCGAAGCATCGTCAGTAGGGTACGAGACATGCCCGACGCCGACTCATTCGGCGCCCGCTCCACCCTCGAGGTCGGGGGCGAGCGCTACGAGATCCACCGTCTCGAAGCGCTGCAGGCCTCATACGACGTGGCGCGCCTGCCCTACTCGCTGAAGGTGCTGCTGGAGAACCTCCTGCGCCACGAGGACGGCGAGGCCGTCGCCGCGGCGGACGTGGAGAACGTCGCGAAGTGGGTGGCCGCGGACGAGCCCAGTCGCGAGATCAGCTTCACGCCGAGTCGCGTGCTCATGCAGGACTTCACGGGCGTCCCCGCGATCGTGGACCTGGCGGCGATGCGCGACGCGATGGCCGAGATGGGTGGCGACCCGTCGAGGATCAACCCGCTCCAGCCGGCCGAGCTCGTCATCGACCACTCGATCCAGGTCGACGTGTTCGGCGCGCGCGACGCCTTCAAGCGCAACGCCGAGTTCGAGTACCAGCGCAACCGCGAGCGCTACGCGTTCCTGCGCTGGGGCCAGACCGCGTTCCACAACTTCGCGGTGGTGCCGCCCAACACCGGCATCTGCCACCAGGTCAACCTCGAGTATCTCGGCCGCGTGGTGGGCACGCGCGACGGCGCGGCGTTCCCCGACACGCTCGTGGGCACCGACTCCCACACCACGATGATCAACGGCCTCGGCGTGCTCGGCTGGGGCGTGGGCGGCATCGAGGCCGAGGCGGCCATGCTCGGCCAGCCAATCTCAATGCTGCTGCCCCAGGTCGTGGGCTTCCGGCTCGTGGGCGAGCTGCCCGAGGGCGCCACCGCGACCGACCTCGTGCTCACCGTCACGCAGATGCTGCGCGAGCGCGGGGTGGTGGGCAAGTTCGTGGAGTTCTTCGGCCCCGGGCTCGCCGGGCTGCCGCTGGCCGACCGCGCCACGATCGGCAACATGGCGCCCGAGTACGGCGCCACCTGCGGCATCTTCCCCGTGGACGCCGAGACGCTCCGCTACCTCGAGTTCTCCGGCCGCCCGCCCGAGCTCGTGGCGCTCGTGGAGGCGTACACGAAGGAGCAGGGCATGTTCCACGACGAGACCTCCGAGGACGCGGTCTACTCCGACACGCTCGAGCTCGACCTCTCCACCGTGGTGCCGTCACTGGCGGGGCCCAAGCGCCCGCAGGATCGCGTGGCGCTCTCGGACGCCGCCGCCGACTTCCGCGTGGAGCTCGAGGAGATGGTGGACGGCGAGCCCGTGCCCGGCACGCACGAGGAGGCCTCGGCCGAGTCCTTCCCGGCCAGCGACCCGCCGGCCTCCACGGCCGGCGTCACGGGCCGCGGCCAGCCGAGCCCGGCCGGGCACCAGCACGGGGGCGCCGCCGTCGCCGAGCCCGCGCACGCCCGCGCGCAGGTCTCACTCGACGGCAAGACGTTCGAGCTCGACCACGGCCACGTGGTCATCGCAGCGATCACGAGCTGCACGAACACCTCCAACCCGTCGGTCATGCTCGGCGCCGGCCTGCTCGCCAAGAAGGCGGTCGAGGCCGGCCTCGCCGCCAAGCCGTGGGTCAAGACGTCCCTGGCGCCGGGCTCGAAGGTGGTCACCGAGTACCTCGACCGCGCGGGGCTCACGCAGTACCTCGAGCAGCTCGGCTTCTCGCTGGTGGGCTACGGCTGCACCACCTGCATCGGCAACTCGGGGCCGCTGCCCCCGGAGATCTCGGAGGGGATCGAGGCCAACGACCTCGCCGTCTGCTCGGTGCTGTCGGGCAACCGCAACTTCGAGGGCCGCATCCACCCCGAGGTGAAGATGAACTACCTCGCGTCACCGCCGCTGTGTGTGGCGTATGCGCTGGCCGGCTCGATGAACGTGGACCTGCTCAACGAGCCGCTCGGCGATGGCGTCATGCTGCGCGACATCTGGCCCTCGCAGGCCGAGATCGCCGCCGCGGTCGAGCACGCCGTGCAGTCGGACATGTTCCGGCGCAGCTACGGCGAGGTGTTCGCCGGCGACGAGAACTGGAACTCGCTCGACATCCCCGAGGGCGACCGCTACGCGTGGGAGGACGGCTCCACCTATGTCAAGCGCGCCCCCTACTTCGACGGCATGCCGGCCGAGGCGCCCGGGGGCTTCGAGACGGTCGAGGGGGCGCGCATCCTCGTCCTGCTCGGCGACAGCGTCACCACCGACCACATCTCGCCCGCCGGCGCCATCAAGAAGGACTCGCCCGCGGGCCGGTACCTGCTCGAGCACGGCGTCGAGCACGCAGACTTCAACTCCTACGGCTCCCGCCGCGGCAACCACGAGGTGATGATGCGCGGCACGTTCGCCAACATCCGACTTCGCAACCAACTGGCACCGGGCACCGAGGGCGGCTTCACGGTCCGGCTGCCCGAGGGTGAGGAGACCACGATCTTCGACGCCGCGATGACGTACGCGGACGCGGGCGTCCCGCTGGGCGTGCTGGCCGGCAGGGAGTACGGCTCGGGCTCGTCGCGCGACTGGGCCGCCAAGGGCCCGCGGCTGCTCGGCGTGCGCTTCGTGATCGCCGAGAGCTACGAGCGCATCCACCGCTCCAACCTCGTCGGGATGGGCGTCTTGCCGCTGCAGTTCCCGGACGGCCGGTCGGCCGAGTCGCTCGGCCTCGGCGGCCACGAGCGCTACGGTCTCGAGCCGCTGGCCGAGGGCGCCCGCACGCTGCGGGTGACGGCCACCCCCGACGACGGGTCCGCGACGGTGGAGTTCGACACCCGCGTGCGCATCGACACGCCCAACGAGTGGCAGTACTACCGCCACGGCGGAATCCTCCACTACGTGCTGCGGCGGCTCGTCGCGCAGCCCTAGACGGTGCCGGTCTCCCACCACGAGCTGTGCTTCGGCTGCGGCCTGGCCAACGTCTTCGGCCTCCATTTGGAGCTCGAGCCGCAGCCGGAAGGCGGGTTGGCGGGCCGTTTCTTCGTGAAGCAGGACCACCAGGGCCCGCCCGGCTTCGCCCACGGGGGCATCGTGGGCGCCGCGCTCGACGAGGCCATGGCCCTGGTGCTCCACGGCGACGGCTTGCACGCGCGGACACGCCGCTACGAGGTGGACCTCCACATGCCCGCCCCAGTGGGGAGCTGGGTGAACGTCCGCGCCCGTCTCGAGAGCCAGGACGGCAAGAGGATCTGGGTCACCGCCACGGCCGGCGGGGAGGGCGGCACGATCGCGGAGGGCAGGGCGCTGTTCGTCGAGGTGCCGGACGGGGAATAGGGTCTCCGATGGCCGACAACCTCACCCGCAAGATCCTGCGCGAGCACCTCGTCGAGGGCGAGCTGAAGCCGGGCGAGCCAATCGCCCTGCGCATCGACCAGACGCTGCTGCAGGACGCCACGGGCACGATGGCCTTCATGCAGTTCGAGCAACTGGGGGTGGAGCGCGTCGCAGTGTCGCGCGCCGTGCAGTACGTGGACCACAACGTCGTCCAGCTCGACTTCAAGAACCCCGACGACCACCGCATGCTGCAGGCGTACGCGCGCAAGTACGGGGCGCACTTCTCGCGCGCGGGCAACGGCATCAGCCACTACATCTCGCTCGAGCGCTTCGCCAAGCCGGGCGACATCATGGTGGGCGCCGACTCGCACACCACCACCAGCGGGGCGCTCGGCATGATCGCCATCGGCGCCGGCGGCCTGGACGTGGCGGTGGCGATGGGCGGCTACCCCTACGAGATCGCCTGCCCGCAGGTGGTGGAGGTGCATCTCGAGGGCACGCTCGCCCGTCCCTGGGTCCAGTCCAAGGACGTGATCCTCGAGCTGCTGCGGCGCCTGTCCACCAGCGGCGGCAAGAACAAGGTGTTCGAGTTCACCGGCCCCGGGACGGCCGACCTGAGCATCCCCGAGCGGGGCACGATCGCGAACATGATCGCCGAGCTGGGCGCCACCTCCGCGGTCTTCGCACCCGACGAGCGCACGCGCGAGTGGCTGCGCTCGCAGCGCCGCGAGGACGACTTCAGCGAGATCGGCCCCGACGATGGGGCGGAGTACGACGAGCGGGTGGAGATCGACCTCGCGCAGCTCGGTCCGTTGGTGGCCAAGCCCAGCAATCCGGACAACGTCGTGGGTGTGGAGGAGCTGGCCGGCACGCCGGTGGAGCAGGTCTGCATGGGCTCGTCGGTGAACTCCGGCTTCGCCGACCTCGCCCTGCCCGGAGCGGTGCTGGCCGACCGGGGCGGCCAGATCGTGCATCCGAGCGTCACCGCCACCGCCACGCCCGGCTCGCGTCAGATCCTCGCCGCCCTCGCCGAGTCGGGCGTCTACCGCCAGCTCTCCGACGGCGGCGTGCGCATGCTCGAGCCCGTGTGCGGGCCGTGCGTTGGGATGGGGCAGGCCCCACCGTCTGACGCCAACTCCCTGCGCACCTTCAACCGCAACTTCCCCGGGCGCTCGGGCACGCCCGAGGACTCCGTGTACCTGTGCTCCCCGGCGGTGGCGGCGGTGGCCATGCTCAACGGCCGGATCGAGGACCCGCGCGGGTACGGCGAGCCACCGGAGATGCTGGCTGCCCCCGAGCTCGCGCCCTACGTCGACGACGTGCACATCTTCGGGCCGGCGGAGCCTGAGGAGGCGGCTGCCATCGAGATCCCGCGCGGCCCCAACATCAAGACGCCGCCCGACCACCGTCCGCTCGACGCCGAGGTGAGCGCGCGCGTGGCCACGGTGCAGCCCGACAACATCTCCACGGGCGACCTCGCCCCGGACGGCGTCGAGGTCATGGCCTACCGCTCGAACATCCCAGCGATCGCCGAGTTCACCTTCCGCCACCGCGATCCCGGCTTCCGCAAGCGGATGCAGGAGTGGGGGAGCGGCATCATCGTCGGCGGCCACAACTACGGCCAGGGCTCCTCGCGCGAGCACGCGGCCATTGCGCCTCTCCATCTGGGCGTGCGCGCGGTGATCGCCAAGTCGTTCGCGCGCATACATCGCCGCAACCTCGTGGCGCAGGGAATCCTCGCGCTCACGTTCGCGGACGAGGACGACTACGGCCGCGCCGAGGTGGGCCAGACCTGGACGCTCCCGCGCGTGCGGGAGGAGCTCCAGTCGGGTGCGGACACGGTCACGGCGCGCATCGAGGAGAGCGGCCACGAGCTCGCGCTCGAGCACGACCTCGCGCCCAAGGAGCGCGAGGTGCTGGTTCATGGCGGGCTGCTCGAGTACCTCCGCCAGGCGGGTCAGCGGGTGTGAGGGTGACGTTGCAGCACCCGGAATAGGTCGCAACCCTGGGCCCTGCTCGTGTTGCAGGGGAAGGAACAGGCAAGCGATCAGGAGGTTCAAGACGATGCGACGCCTTCGGGAGTCCTTCGCCGGGGCGGGTCAGGGGAAGTGGGTCTTCCTCTCCGCGCTGGCACTCGCAGTGGTATCCGCGCCGTTCGCGGTGGCGGCGGACGGGGATCCGGTCCGCGCCGGTGGACGCACCACGTTCACCGACATCACCAGGATCCTCGGCAACTCGACGGGATACGCCACCCAGCAGTCCAACCTGCAGCAGGGTGACGGCGGCGCGGCGCGCTACGGCTGTCGCAGCGCAGCGGGCAACGAGTTCTGCCTGCTGTCCAAGAACGTGGGCGGCAGCGGCGCCTTCCGCTTCGTGGCGCAGAACAGCGTGATCGGCGGCGTGATCGACGTGGATCCGCCGGCCGGGCAGACCGCGCGCAACGCCAGGCCGTTCACGACCAACGCCACGGGTGTGGCCACCGGCCTCAACGCCGACGAGGTCGACGGCCTCGACGCGGACGACATCCGCGCGCGCTTCGCGCGCGTGAACGGCGACGGCGCTCTCGTGAACGGGCGTGGCCCGAGCGCGACGGCGAAGACCGCTGACGGCACCTACACCGTGACGTTCGCGCAGGAGATCACCAACTGCGCCCTGCAGGCCACCCCGGCCACGAACACCGACGCCGGCCCCGTGAGCGCGGAGCAGACCTCGGCCACGGTGGCGACCGTGGTCACACGTGACGCGGGAGACGCGGCGGGGGAAGTCGACCCGGCGCCCGCG
Organism: Thermoleophilaceae bacterium; assembly: GCA_040901445.1. Classification (GTDB taxonomy): domain Bacteria; phylum Actinomycetota; class Thermoleophilia; order Solirubrobacterales; family Thermoleophilaceae; genus JBBDYQ01. The sequence continues at coordinate 176,965 of JBBDYQ010000004.1, forward strand.
GACAGGCCGTTCAGCCTGACCGTCACCTGCTGAGCAGCCGCACCGAGAAAACACACGACGTACGCGAGGGGCGCCCACCGGCGCCCCTCGTCCGTCCGGGACCGCGCTGGCCACCCCAACAAACCGAACGTCCCGCGTCCCCTCCCTGGACGGGGGGTTCCGGGACGTTCGGTTGCGGCGGCTAGAACAATGTTCTAGAATATTGTTCTACCCATGGCCACCGTCACCCGCGCATCTGCCACCGCCGGCCGCCGCGATGCGATCTTGCGCGCGGCGCTGCAGTGCTTCACCGAGCGCGGGTACGGGGCCACCACTATGGCGCAGGTGGGGCGGCGCTCGGGCGCCAGCATCGGCAGCATGTACCACCACTTCGGCGGCAAGGAGCAGCTGGCCGCGGCGCTCTACGTGGAGGGCATGCACGACTACCAGCGGGGGGCGGCAGCGGCACTCGCACAGTCCCCCGGCGCAGAGGGGGGAGTGCGCGCGCTCGTGCGCCACCACGTGGCCTGGGTGGTCGAGGACCCGCGCCGCGCCCGCTTCCTGCTCGGCTCCCGCCCGGCGGAGGTGGCGGAGGCCACGGCCGGCCCGCTGCGCGGCATGAACCGGGCCTTCTTCCGCGCCGTGCGCGCGTGGCTCGATCCTCACGTGGAGTCCGGCCGCATCCGCGGGCTCCCCTTCGAAGTGCACTACGCCGTGCTGCTGGGGCCCAGCCAGGAGCTCGCGCGCCTCTGGCTGGCGGGCCGCACGGACACCGACCCCGAGAGCGCGGCCGAGCACCTGGCCCGCGCCGCCTGGAACGCCGTGAAAGGAGACGCACCATGATCACCACCTACGAGGACCTGGTCGCGGCAGCGCTCGACCACGACGAGCGCCTGGTGCTGGTGGAGCGCGACGGCGCCCGGGCCACGGTGCGCATGCACGAGCCCGAGCGGCTCAACGTCCTGAGTGCCGCGCTCACCGTGCAGCTCCACGACGCGCTGCGCGAGCTGGCCGCCGACCCCGCCGTCCGCACCATCGTCCTCACGGGCAGCGACCCGGGTTTCTCCGCGGGTGGCGACCTGCGCCTGATGACCGACGCCGCCCATCCCATCGCCGACGAGGGCGAGGAGGGCGTCGCCGACCTGTGGCGCTGGATCCGCGGCCAGTTCGGCGGCGTGGCGCGGCTCATCGCGCGCACCGACAAGGCGTTCATCGCCGCCGTCAACGGTCCCGCGGCCGGCGTGGGCCTGGCCTTCGCTCTCACCTGCGACCTCATCCTGCTCTCCGACCGCGCCCGCATCGTGCCCGCCTTCGGGAAGATCGGGCTGCTGCCGGAGGTGGGCACGAGCTGGGCGCTCACCCGCCGGCTGGGCTACCAGCGCACGTTCGAGCTGTTCGCGGGCGGTCGCGTGCTGTCCGGCGAGGAGGCCTACGAGCTGGGGATCGGAAACGCGCTCATGGCACACGACGAGCTGATGGGCGCGGTGGACGAGTGGTGCGAGCGCATCCAGCAGCTCCCCGCACACGTGCTGGCGATGATGAAGCCGCTGCTGCGCCATGCCGCGGACCTCACCTGGGAGCAGGCCATCGCGATGGAGGAGTTCGCCGAGCCGATCGCCTTCACAACGCGCGCCCACCGCGACGGGGTGGCCGCGATGCTCTGAGCATCGAGACTGTCATTCTCCAGCTGTATCGGGGTCGATGACACTCTCGCGGTTCTGGCGCAGGCGCTCCTCCACCGAGCGCACCTTGTCCTCGAGCGTCTGGTCGGGCCGGTCGCGGCGCTCGTCCAGCTTCAGCACCGTGTAGACGCGCGGGATGCCCTGCTCGAAGGGCACGGCATGCAGCTCGGCCACCAGCGCCAGGATGTCCTCGGTGCTGCCTTCCAGCGAGGTGCCCATGGCGTGCAGGCGGTAGCGCACGCGGTCCTGGGCCGCCAGCCGCCGCTGGATCTCGGCGATGTACTCGCTGGCGCTCGGCCCGGCGCGGCCGAGGGCGATGACGGTGAGGTCGGCGGTGGCCATCAGCCCTCGCGCGCGAGTCGTCGCAACAGCGGCGCCGCGCGGTAGCGCTCCTCGCGGCGCTCCTCCCACAGCCGGTCGATCGTGGCGAGCACGCTCGCGAACCCGATCGCCTCCCCCCAGGCCATCGGGCCGCGCGGGTGGTTGAGGCCCAGCGTCATGCCCGCGTCGACGTCCTCGGGGGAGCCCACGCCCTCTCCGATGGCGAAGCATGCCTCGTTCACGAGCTGGCAGACGATGCGCGCGAGGACCAATCCCGGAGCATCGTCCTCCACCCACTCGCAAACGAAGCCGAGAGAGGTGAAGAGGCGCTCGCGGAGGTCGTCGCGTTCGCCGCCGAGCTCCACGAGCCGCGGCTCGGGGGGGAGCACGGAGAAGCCCTCGATCGGTGCGCCCTCGAGCGAGACCGCGCCGGGACCGCCGTCGCCCGACACGGCGTATCCGGCCGCCTCCGCGCGGGCGCGCAGCAGCTCCGGCACAGGCCCTTCTCCTCCGATGGCGAGTGCCCGGCCATCACCGCCGCCGGGCGCGGGCGGCTCGGGGTCGTCGGGACGATGCGGGCCGTCCCCGTACTCGTACCAGCCGCGCCCGGCCTTGCGGCCCAGCCGCCCCGCGGCCACCATCCGCGCCTGCAGCGGGCTGGGCTTCCAGCGCGGCTCGCCGAACGAGAGCTCGGTGAACGACTTGGCCACCTCGAAGCCCACGTCGATCCCCACCAGGTCCATCAGCTCGAACGGCCCCATGCGGAAGCCGCCGCCCAGCCGGCAGATGCGATCCACCTGCTCGGGCGTGGCCACGCGTTCCTGCACGAGCCGCAGCGCCTCGGCGCCGAACGGCCGCCCGCAGCGGTTCACCAGGAAACCCGGTCCGTCGCTCGCGCGGATGACCCGCTTGCCCATCGCCTCGCCGGTGGCGGTGGCCAGCGCCAGCGCCCGTTCGGAGCTCTGCTCGGCCGCGATGACCTCCACGAGCCTCATGAGCGGCGCCGGGTTGAAGAAGTGCATGCCCACCACGTGCTCGGGCCGGGCGGCGGCCGAGGCGAGCGACGTCACGGGTATCGAGGAGGTGTTCGTGGCATACACGGCGTCGGGCCCGCAGACCTCCGACAGGGAGGCGAACAGCTCGCGCTTGAGGCCGGGGCGCTCGGGCGCGGCCTCGATCACGAGGTCGCAGCCCGCGAGGCCGCCGAGCTCGCCGGCGGTCTCGAGGCGCCCCGCCGCCGCGGCGGCGTCCGCCTCGCTCCAGCGGCCACGCTCGGCGCCCTTGACGAGTCCGCGCCGCAGTCCCTCGGCGCCGCGCTCGAGCGCCTCGGGCAGCGGATCGTGGAGCACCGTGGCGATGCCGGCCAGGCAGCCGAGCTGCGCGATCCCCGATCCCATGGTGCCGGCACCGACGACGCCCAGCCGCTGCGGCAGCTCACTCACGGGCCGGGACGTTATCGTCGCGGCGTGCTCCAGCCCGACGAGCAACTCGATCGGATCGCCGAGTACGCGGACTCCTCCGTCCGCGTACTCCACCGCCAGGGCTCGCTCATCGGGGTCCCCGGCAGCTATGGGCTCAAGCGCCGCCTCTACTCGCGCTGGGGCAACCGCGGCAACGCGGTCTACACGTTCATCGGCTCGCTGCTGGCCATGGCGGTCGCCGGCCTGGCGGCGTGGGGGTTCGAGGAGCCGCTGCTGTTCCCGAGTCTCGGCGCCACCGCGTTCCTGATCTTCGAGACGCCCACGGCCGAGGTGGGCACCCCGCGCAACACCGTCATCGGCCATGGCGTGGGGATCGCGTGCGCGGTGCTCTCGCTCGCCCTGTTCGGCCTGCTCGGCGACCCTAGCGCGTTCGACGAGGGGGTCACCTTCGCCCGCGCGCTGGCGGTGGCCCTGTCGGTGGCGCTCACGGGCGGCGTGCTGCGGCTGGTCCGCGCCGCCCATCCCCCGGCGGGCGCGACCACCATCATCGTCAGCTCCGGCCTGCTGGCCGACGGCGGCCAGGTGCTCGCGGTGGCCGTGGGCGTCCTTCTCGTAACCCTGGCCGGATGGCTGCTCAACCGGGCGCTCGGCGTGCCGGCGCCGAGGTGGGCGGCGCCGCGCTAGCGGCCCTCGAAGCGCGGGTCGCGCTTCTCGATGAACGCCGTCATGCCCTCGACCCGGTCCTCGGTGGCCATCGAGAGCTCGTACAGGCGCCGCTCCTGCGCGAGGCCCGCCGTCATCGCCGTCTCGTCGGCGGCGAGCACGGCCTGCTTGCCCAGCCGCACCGCGACCGGCGGGCGGCGAGCCACCACGCGGCCCAGCTCGAGCGCTCCCGCCAGCCACTCGCCGGCCTTCGCCACCTGGTTCACGATCCCCAGCCCGTGCGCCTCGGCGGCGCTCACCCGGCGGCCGGTGAGCACCAGCTCCATCGCACGCTGCTTGCCCATCACCCGCGTCAGCCGCTGCGTCGCCCCGCCCCCGGGGATAATGCCCAGCATGATCTCGGGCTGGCCGACCTCCGCGCCCTCGGCCGCGACGATCATGTCGCACAGCAGCGCCAGCTCGCAGCCGCCGCCCAGCGCGTAGCCGGACACGGCCGCCACCAGCGGCGTGCGGCAGGAGGCCAGCCGTGGCCAGAAGCGTGCGGTGGGGGTGGAGAGCGCCTCGGCGAAGGTGCGGTCGCGCATGGCCTTGATGTCGGCGCCCGCGGCGAACCAGTCCTCCCCGCCGGCGATCACGATGCAGCGGCACTTGGGCTCTGAGTCCCAGGCCTCCACCACCGCCGCGAGCTCCTCCATGAGCTCGGGGGAGAGGGCATTGCGCGCGTCGGGGCGGTTGAGCCGGGCCAGGGCGACGCCGTCGGCGCCAAGCTCGGCGAGCACGAGCGGCTCGCTCATCACACCATCGCGTTGATGCCGGTGGCCGCGCGCCCGATGATGAGCTTCTGGATCTGCGACGTGCCCTCGTACAGGGTCGTCACGCGCGCGTCACGCAGGTAGCGCTCCACCGGGTAGTCGTCCACGTAGCCCGAGCCGCCGTGCACCTGGATCGCGGTGTTCGAGCAGGCCACGGCAGCCTCGGTGGCGTAGAGCTTCGCGATCGATGTCTCGGTGGTGTTGGGCTGCTTCGTGTCCTTCAGCCAGCCGGCGCGCCAGACGAGCGCCCGCGAAGCCTCGGTCTGCACCACCATGTCGGCGATCATCTCCTGGACGAGCTGGAAGGAGGCGATCGGCTTGCCGAACTGCACCCGCTCCTTGGAGTAGCTCACCGACGCGTCCACACAGCCCTTGCAGATGCCCACGCAGCCGGACGCCACGCTGAAGCGCCCCGAGTCCAGTGCCGACATCGCGACCTTGAAGCCGTCGCCCACCTTGCCGAGCATGGCCTCCTCGGGAACCTCCACGCCGTCGAGCGAGAGCTCGGCCGTGTCGGACGCCCGCAGCCCGAGCTTGCCGTGGATGGAGCTGGCGGAGAAGCCGTCGGACTCGGTGGGGACGAGGAAGCACGCCAGCCCGCGGTGGGCCAGCTCCGGGTCGGTCTGGGCGAAGACCATCGCGAGCTGGGCGTAGTTGCCCATCGAGATCCACTGCTTGCCGCCGCTGATCTTCCAGCCGCCGTCGACCTTCGTCGCGCGCGTGGCGAGGTTGGCGGCGTCCGAGCCGGTGTCGGGCTCGGTGAGCCCGAAGCAGCCCAGCGCCTCGCCCGAGCAGAGCTTGGGCAGCCACTCGTGCTTCTGCTCCTCGGTGCCCCAGCGCTCGATCGAGGAGCACACGAGCGAGGTCTGCACCGACACGACGGTGCGCGCGGAGGAGTCGCCGCGCCCGATCTCCTCCACGATGATCCCGTAGGTTCGGTAGTCCAGCCCGCGCCCCCCGTACTCCTCGGCGACGATCGCCCCGAGGTAGCCCATGTCGGCGATCTTCTTCACGAGCTCGGTGTCGAAGCGCTCGTTGCGGTCGTTGTCCCGCGCGACGGGCACGATCTCGTTGTCGGTGAAGTCGCGGGCGGTCTCGCGGATGAGGCGCTGCTCGTCGGTCAGCTCGAAGTCGATCATCGGCGGCAATCTATCGCGCAAACTTTTGACCGGCTGCCGCGTTGTTGAAGTAGGAACCAAGGAAGGGGACTCGACATGGCTGACCGACTGACGATCATGGCTGGGGTGTGGGACCGCCTCGTGGAGGAGTGGAACGCGGGCAACGTGGAGAAGGCACGGAGCCTGGAGCGCTTCTACACGGCGCTCGAGGCGCGCTTCGCGGGGGAGGGCACCCGGCGGCCGCGGGCCGCCGCGCCGGACGGCGAGCGCTAGCAGCTTCCGGCTGTCAGACTGGCCCGATGGAGTTCGGGCTGATCGTGATACTCGGACTTGCGGCACTCGTGGGGATGCTGCTCCTGATCGGGAAGTACTACCCGGGCAGCGGCGCGGACGTACTGGACTGGAAGCCCACCCGCTCGTACGAGGACGAGGTGCGCCTCGAGCTCGAGGACATCGACCAGATGCTCGAGGCGCAGAACGAGCGCCGCCGCAGCAGCGGGCGAGCCGAGATCTCGGAGGACGACGTGCGGGCCGAGGTTCAGGCCGACGACGCGGCCCTGCGCGAGCGCGCCGCCCGCTACGAGGCCGAGCGCGAGCGCCCCGAGCGCTAGATGGCGCGGATCCTCGTCGTGGGCTGCGGCTGCCGCGGGCGGGCCCTGGCGTCGGCGCTGGCCGAGGACGGCCATGCCGTGCGCGGCACCACGCGCGACCACTCTTGCCTGGGGGAGGTCGAGGCCGCCGGAGCGGACGCGGTCGTCGCCGACCCCGACCGCCTCGGCACCCTGCTCCCCGCGATCGAGGGCGTCAGCGCGCTCTGCTGGCTTATGGGCACGGCGGATGCGAACGCCGACGCGCTGCACGGGCCCCGGCTCGCCTCGCTGGTGGAGATGCTGGTGGACACCCACGTGCGTGGCGTGGTCTACGAGGCGGCGGGCAGCGTGCCGCCCGAGCTGGTGGCCGGCGGGGCGGAGATCGTGCGCCGCGCCGGCGCGACGTACGGGATGCCGGTGGAGATCGTGGAGGCCGACCCGGCGGGGCACGAGAGGTGGCTCAGCGCGATGCGCTCCGCGGTGTCGCGCCTGTTCGCCGGTTAGCCGCGACCGACGTTTGTCGGAACTATTCGTACAAACGTCGGTCGGCGGCCGCCCGCGGCGGCTAGAAGACCCGCTCGACCGCGCCGGTGGCCGCGAGCACGGTAAGGAGGACGGTAAGCACGGCGAGCGCTATCGCCGCCATGTGCAGCGCGCTCCACAGCCGGCTGCCCTGCGAGCCGATCCCGACCACCACGCGCCCGTCGTGCGGCGGCGCCTCGAGGGGCGTTCTTGGCGGCTCGACCTCGGGCAGCACCGCCGCCTCGGGCTCTGGCTCCGCCGGTGGCAGCAGGATCGGCTCTGCGCGGGCAGGCGGCTCCGCAACCGCGGGCAGCCCGGCGTCGGGCACTATGCGCAGCGCGGGCGGCGGGGGCGAGGGCGCCGGCGGCTCTTTCTCCACCATGGCCTCGCGCTCCGGAGGCCCGTGCAGGTCGGCGTACCCACGCACCAGGCCATCGCGCGCCTGCGCCAGCCGGCGCTCGTGCTCCACGCAGCGCCCGCAGTGGCGCAGGTGTGCGTCCAGGCGCGCGGGGCCCGGCGGCGCGAGGGCGCCGTCGAGGTGGTCGGACAGCAGGCGCTCGGCCCGCTCGCACCAGCCGGTGGACGACAGTGGGAAGACCGAACGCCGCAGCGCCTTGCGCCCGCGGTGGAGCGCGTCCGCCAGAGCGTCTGCACCCAGCGACAGCTCGGCGGCCACGACGTCACGCGGCCGGCCGGCCACCTCCACGAGCGCGAGGGCCCGTCGTGCGCCCTCGTCGAGCTCCGGCAGCGCGCCCTCGACGTGCCGCGCCGCCTGCTCCGCATCCACCGGGCCGGGTGGGCGGAACGGGACGGGGCGGAGGGCGGGAGTCATCGAAGCCGAGCATACCCCTGTCGCGGCCAGCCGAGCGCGGGTCGCCGCGATGGGCCAACGGCTAAGCTCCTAATCCTGACCGGATTTCAGCTATTTCTCACGTGGAGGTGAGGCGAGTGGCGGGCTACGCCAAGGACGTGCTGGTGGACACCCAGTGGGTGCAGGACCATCTCGAGGACGACTCCGTACGCATCGTGGAGGTGGACGAGAACCCCGGGCTCTACGAGGAGGCGCACATCCCGGGCGCGATCGGCTTCGACTGGCAGAAGGACCTGCAGGACCAGGTCAAGCGCGACTTCCTCGGGCCGGAGGACTTCGGCGCGCTGTTCGGCAGCCGCGGCATCTCCAACGAGCACACGATCGTGCTCTACGGCGACCGCAACAACTGGTTCGCGGCGTACACCTACTGGTACCTCAAGTACTACGGGCACAACAACGTGAAGCTGATGAACGGCCCGCGCGAGAAGTGGATCGCCGAGGACCGGCCCACGTCCACCGACGTGCCCGGCTACCCCGAGGCAGGCTTCGCCGCCCAGCCGGGCGACGACGCCATCCGCGCCAAGCGCGACGAGGTCCGCGCGGCGCTCGACTCCTCCATCAAGCTCGTGGACGTGCGCTCCCCCCAGGAGTTCTCCGGTGAGCTGATCTCCATGCCCGGCTACGAGAGCGAGGGCGCCCAGCGCTCCGGCCACATTCCGGGCGCCGCATCCATCCCGTGGGCCCAGGCCGTCGCCGACGACGGGACCTTCAAGACCGCCGAGGAGCTCGAGGATCTGTACGGCGGGAAGGGCGTGCTCAACGGCGGCGAGATAATCGCCTACTGCCGGATCGGCGAGCGCTCGGCGCACACCTGGTTCGTGCTCCACGAGCTGCTCGGCAAGGACAGCGTCAAGAACTACGACGGCTCCTGGACCGAGTGGGGCAACCTCGTGGACGTGCCGATCGAGCGAGACGTCTGAGCCCCAGCGTCTAGGGGCAGCCGAGCTCGGTTATCTCGTTGAGCGCGATGCGGAAGATGCGGCCGGTTCGGCGGCTGAAGTAGAGCTGCGTGGAGACGGGGCCGACGTCGTCGTCCCGGAGCCGCGAGGACTGGAGCCAGCCGCAGCGGCGATCGAACGCCACGCTCCAGCGCCGGCCCAGCCGGCGCTTGGCGTAGCGCCACGTGTTGCCCACGCCCACGCGGCGGTAGCGCACCTCGCGGGAGGTGGTCCAGATCGCGCGGGCGCCGGGGATCCCGGCATTGGGATCGTCGAAGACGTAACCGCGGATCACCGGGCCGCCTCCCTCGGGCCGCACCGCGAAGTAGCCGGCGCGGCCGCGCCGCAGGACCTCGACGGTGTCGGGCAGGTCGCGGTTGAACACCACCTGGCCGATGCGGAAGTTGGGTCGCCAGCTCTCGGCCGCCGTCGCGGCGCCGGCCGGAGGCGCTCCCACGCCGGCTCCCAGCATCAGGACGAGCAGAACGCCTGTGAAGCGGTGGTGCGAGCCCTTCACGCTCCCACCGTACATCAGGTTTCGAGCAGCGGCCCGAGTCGCTCGAGCAGATGCTCGACGACGCGGGCCGTGGCTCCCCACACGAACTGGTCGCCCACCGTGTAGGTGGGGGTCTTGAACGGCACCCCGCGGCGCACCAGGCGCTGCATCTCGTAGCCGCGCACCAGCGCGGGCAGTGAGAGCTCGAGCACGACCTCGACCTCCGTGGGCTGCGGGACCCAGGCGTGACCGGCGCGGATGACGCCCACGAACGGGTGGATCTTGTAGTTGGTGACGAAGGTGCCCACGGGCGGCAGCGCGCCCACCAGCTCCACGTCCTCCGGCGCAAGCCCGATCTCCTCGTCCGCCTCGCGCAGCGCCGCCAGCCCGAGCTCCTCGCCCTCGAAGTCCGGGCGGCCGCCGGGGAATGAGATCTCGCCGGCGTGGCGGCGCAGGTCGGCCCGGCGCTTGGTGAGGACGGCGTGCAGCTCGCCGGCGTCCAGATAGAGGGGCACCAGCACGGCGGCGTCGGTGCGCCCGCCGGGGGCGTCCATCGCCGCGGCCTCCTCGGGGCCGAGGAGCAGCTCTCGCAGCTGCGCCGGCGTGGTCAACCCAGCTCGAGGCGCTCCTCGAACATGACCTCGCCCTCGAGCGTGCGGTGCACCGGGCACTTGGCGGCGATCTGCAGGAGTCGCTCGCGCTGCTCGTCGGGCAGCTCCTTGGGGAGCCGGATGACCATGTCGAACTTCGTGACCGATCCGCGCTGGGCGGGCTCGTAGTCCACGTCCACCACGACCTCGCCGATCTCCCAGCCCTTGCGCTTCGCGTACATCTCCATCGTGATCGCCGTGCACGACGCGAGGCTGGCCGCGAGCAGCTCCTGCGGACTGGGGCCGGCGTCCTCGCCGCCCTCCTCCACGGGCTCGTCGGCCACCAGCTCGTGCGTGCGGACCTGCACCTCGTTGCGCAGGGCGTCCAGGCGCCGCGAGACGGCCCTCATCCGCGCCCCTCGAACAGCTCGGGATCCGGGTCGTCGGCGTGGCGCGCCATGGCATAGACGCAGTCCGATGCCCGGTTGAGGTAGGTGATGACGATCTCGTCCGCGAGGTCGCCCGCGATCTTGAGCTCCACCACCCGCCGCTCGGCGCGGCGCAGCGCGGCGCGTGCCACGTCGAGCTGGGCGGACAGCTCGTTGCCGCCGGGGATCACGAACTTGGGGGGCAGCTCCACCCGGTCCATGTAGCGGTCGATCGCGGACTCCATCCACTCGACCATGTCCGGCGCGACCTTCGAGACACCGGGTTCCAGCCGCTCGGCGGCCTGCGGCGCGGTTGCCAGCTCGGCGCCGGCCACGAACAGCTCGTTCTGGATCCGGAGCAGGTCGCCGTACAGCTCGCGGTCCTCGCGCGCCAGCGCGCGGCACACCCCGAGGGCGGACGCCGCCTCGTCCACGGCGCCGTAGGCCTCCGGCCGCCCGCTCGACTTCTCCACGCGACCGCCGTACCACAGGCCCGTGGTGCCGTCGTCGCCCTTGCGTGTGTAGATCTTCACCATCTACTCGAGGACATTGAACACCAGCCCGGTCGGGATCTTGGGGAAGAAGTAGGTGGACTTGGGCGGCATGGACTCGCCCGCCTCCGCCACCGCCCGCACCTGCTCGATTGGCGTGGCGCGCATGAAGAACGCCGCGTCGCAGCGGCCGCTCCGCACGGCGTCCAGCGCGTCGGCGAAGTCCTTGGAGTAGTCGAGCCCGCGCTTCTCGTCGATGTCGTGGTCGGTCATGCCGAGCGCGCCGCGCAGCACGATGGCCTCGAGCACGGCGGTGTCGAGACGGCGGTAGGGCTCGGAGTGCCCCGGCAGCGCGGCGCCGGCGATCGATGCGTCCTTGAGCCGCAGGCGATACGCCTGCTTGTGGTGGGCATCCATGTAGCCGAGGCACACGCCCGGCTCGTCCGGCCCGGGCTCGAGCGCGGCGGTCTCGATCTCCTCGACATCGAAGCTCTCGCGCGCCACGTCGCGCAGCCGCTCCTGCCGCTCGGAGTCCTTGAGGTCGGTGAGCAGGCGGTGCGTGGGGAAGACGGTGAGGCCCGGGTCCTGGAGGGCGCAGAGGAACATCAGCACCCACGAGTGCTCGCCCTCGCCGCCCACCTCCTCGGCATACACGCGCGCGGTCTCGTAGCGGTGGTGGCCGTCGGCGATGAGCAGCTCGGCCTCGGCCAGCGCGCCCTGCACCGCCCCGACGGCGTCCGGCTCCTGCACCCGCCAGAGCGCGTTGCGCGTGCCGTCGAGGTCGGTGGTGGTGCCGAAGGGCTCGCCCGCGGTGGCCGGCTCGAGCGCGCTCCATGCGGCTCCGGCCGGGTCCGAGAACAGGCTGAAGATGGGGGAGAGGTTGGCGCGCGTGGCCCGTGTGAGGTTGAGCCGGTCCTCCTTGGGGCCGGGATGCGTGCGCTCGTGCGGGCGGATCCGGCCGGGCCCGTAGTCCTCCACGCGCACGCGCGCGAAGAAGCCGCGGCGCGTGTAGGCGTTGCCGTCGGGCCCGGTGAACTCCTGGGTGAGCGCCCACACGGCCGGCTCGCGGTCGCGCACGAGCACGCCCTGCTGGCGCCACGCCTCCATCATGGTCTGGGCGTGCAGGTAGGGGTCGCCGCCGTTGCCCTGGGGCAGGTCTATCTCCACGACGTTGAACGGACTCCTGGCCGCGAGGCGCGCCCGCAGCTCGCCGTCGATCACGTCATAGGGCGGCGCGGCCACGGCGTCCAGGGAGCCGACGCTGCGGAGGTCGTAGTGGAGCGCGCGAAGCGGTTCGATCCGGGCCATTCGGGGGCGGCACGTTACCGCCCCGCCGGTCTCAGCGCGCGCCGAACTCGGTCACGTAGGTCGCCGCGCGGCCCTGGCCGCGCACGGGCGCGCGCAGCACGAACGCGACTCCGATCTCGCGGAAGCGCCGGTTGAGGATGTTGCGGCGGTGTCCCCGGCTGCGCATCCAGGCGCGCACGATCGAGCGCGGAGTGGCGCGGCTGCCGCTGCCCCAGGCCAGGTTCTCGCCGAGCACCCAGCCGCCGCGGCGGCTGCGCACGTAGCGCGTGCGCATGATCCGGTTCACGAAGTCGCGGCCGTCCTGCGAGTCGTGAGCGAAGTAGCCCTTGCGCACCATGTCCCACGCATGCCGGCCCGCCGCCTTCGCCAGACGGCGGTTGTAGCGCAGGCCTCGCAGCCCGCGCTTGCGCCGCTCCCGGTTGAGTAGGCAGAGGGTGGCGCTGCGCACCGCCGTGTAGGCCACCGCGTGCGGGTTGGCGCTCGAGCTGGCGCAGGTCGCCGGCCCGGACGTGCGCACCCTGGCGTCCGCCGCCGCGGGGGCGAGCGGGACGAGCGCGGCGGCGACGAGCGCGGCCGCGAGCAGGCGCAGATGCGCCCGGCCTGTGCGCGAGACGGACATGGGGGATCGAGCCCGGCGCCGCTGCTCCCCTGTCGCGAGGCGCCGGTAGTCCGTCTATCGGGCGGGGCGGGGGTGGCCTTTAGCGGGGGAGCCGTCCGTTCGACATGCGAACATACGTTCGGAACTCGACGAGGATGGACAGCCGTTGCCGCCGGCGCGCTGCGGGCCGCCCCCATTCAGGCGAAAGCCAGCGTCGGGGTTCGTCGAGTCAAGATGCCCTACGTCGTGAACTCGCGCACTTGACGCGCGCTCGCGAGCGTGCGTGCGGCAGAGTGCTGAGGGTGAACGCTCTCCCGCTGGCTGCCGCGACCGGCGCTGAGGCCGTCGTCATCGACCTGTTCGTCGTGCTGCTCGCGGCCAAGGTCGGCCATGAACTGGCGACTCGCATTGGGCAACCGGCGCTCTTCGGCGAGGTGCTCGCGGGCGTGCTCGTGGGCCCTGCTGTGCTGGGGTGGGTTGAGCTTTCCGAGGTGCTTGAAGCGTTCTCGGAGTTCGGCGCCATCGTGCTGCTGTTCTGGGCCGGGCTGGAGGCCCGACTGCAGGACATGCGCGCCGTCGGGCGCAGCGCGCTGACGGTCGGAGCATTCGGAATCGCCGTGCCGTTTGCCGCGGGCATGGGCCTCGGCCTCGCGCTCGGCGAGAGCACGACCACGTCTCTGTTCATCGCCTCGGTGCTGATGGTCACCAGCGCCGGCATCACCGCCGCTGTGCTTGGCGAGCTTGGCCTGCTCGCCGGTACCGCAGGACGCACCATCCTCGGCGCGGCCGTGGTCGACGACATCCTCGCGCTGGTCATCGTCGGTATCGCGGCGGGCGTGGCGGAGGAGGGCGAGGTCAATCTCCTCAGCGCCGTGGGAGTCGGCGCCCTGGCCATCGCGTTCGTGGTGTTCTTCGCCACGGTCGGCACGACCGCCCTGCGCCGGCGCCCGGACGCGCTCGCGCTCCCGCGCTTTGCCGACTCGACCTTCGTCCCGGCGTTCCTGCTGTGCCTCGGCCTCGCAGCCCTCGCGTCGGTCATCGGGCTGGCTGCCATCGTCGGGGCGTTCTTGGCCGGAATGATGGTGGCCGAAACGCGCGACCATCACCCCGTCGAGCGCGACATCGCGCCGCTGTACGCGCTGTTTCCGTCCTTCTTCTTTGTGTTCATCGGGGCCAGCATCGACCTTGACGCACTAGCCGGCGGCGAAACGCTGCTGCTCCTCGTCGCGCTCACCGCGCTGTCGTTCGCAGTGAAGTTCTTCGCCTGTTGGCTGGCCGCACGGCCGCTCGGACGCCGGGACGCGCTCATCGTTGGGCTCGGCATGACGCCTCGCGGCGAGGTCGGCATCGTAGTCGCCGGCCTCGGCCTCGCGACCGGCGCACTCGACAGCGAGCTGTTCGCCGTCCTTGTCGGCGTCTCGGTCATCACCTCCCTACTCGCGCCCCCCGCTCTGCGTCGCGCCGCGCGCAACGCGCCGGCGTGAGCAGGATTGGGGCACTGTCGACTCCACCCGCCGACGTTGGGTCCCGGCAGGACCAGAACCGGGCGCCAACGCGGCTACCGCACATCCATCCTCGTCGAGTGGGAACATATGTTCGACTGGCACTGATGGCCCCCCGATTACCTGAGACCTCTCGGTGGACGCGAGCGACACGCTTCTGCGCGCCCGCCTCGGCGGTTGGATGGACCGCCTCCGCGAGGAGTGGGCGCGGCTAGACTCGTCTTCCAGCGGGGTGTAGCTCAGCTTGGTGGAGCGCCGCGTTTGGGTCGCGGAGGCCGCCGGTTCAAATCCGGCCACCCCGATTTCGGCTACCGCTGCTGGCCGAGGACCTGCGCCTTCTCGCGCGCAAACTCCTCGGCCGTCAGCGCCCCGGCCTCGTGCAGCTCGTGCAGCTTCTGGATCCTGTCGAGCGGGTCGTCGGCTGGCTGCGCGGCGGCGCCGGCGGCGAACGCCCGCGCCGCGTCATCGGTCAGGTCGGGCACGCGGAAGGTGAACTGCTCGTGGTCATCGGGGTCGTAGGCCACCTCGACCGGCTCGCCGATCCGCGGCAGCTGAACCCGCGAGATCATGAGCTTCTTGCGCACCTCGAACGGCTCCTCGCCGTCGGGCTCCACGCGCAGGATGATCTCGGCGCGCGGCGAGTTGTTCACCGTCACCCCCGTGTCCTCGATCCCGACGATGCGGGCCGGCGCGCGCCGCCCGGTGGAGAAGAGCTTCGAGGCCTTCAGCATGTCCCAGCCCACGTAGTCCGCCGACAGCGCGAGCCGCTTGCGCTGCTCGGCGATGTCGTCGATCAGCTCGTGCAGCGGCTCGCGGTCGAAGTCGCCGCGGGCGCGCGTGCCGTGGACGTACTCGCGCCAGGGCTCGCGCAGGCGGTCTCCACGCGCCACGATCTCCCGCAGCGCATCGACGCCCTCCGGCGGCGGTTCGACCTCCGCGGCCCCACGCAGGACGTCGAGCTCGGAGGCGACGTGCTTGGCGGCCTTGTTCGAGATACCGCGCCGCCCGAATCCGATGTCCCGGCCGCATCCACAGAAGCATTCCGCCATCGTCGACTGAGCCTACCCGGCGGTTACGCTTGCTGCAGGCCCCCGTAGCTCAACAGGACAGAGCGTCGGCCTTCTAAGCCGAGGGTTGCTGGTTCGAGTCCAGCCGGGGGCATGCTGGTGTCACGGCCGCTCGCTTTCGTCACCGCGGGGGCGCTGGTGTTGGGCCTGCGCGATGGCCTGTGCGGCCAGTGGAGAGGTGATCAGCACGAACAGCACCACGAGCGCCGCGCTCGTGATCATCTCCGCGCGCTCCGTGGCGAGAGAGGCGAGCATGACCAGGATGACCGCGGGTCCCGTGACCAGGCCGGCGGCATGCAGCTGGTGGAAGAGGTCCGGCCTGCGCAGCAGTCCGTAGAGGCCGATGGTCGCGAGCATGAGCCCCGTGGCGAGCAGGACGACGGCGACGACGTCGAGCAGCGTGTGGAGCATCAGAACGGCCCTCCGCGCGTGACGTATCGCGCCGCGACGAGCGTGGCCGTGAACGAGAGCAGCGCGAGCGCGAGGGCCGCATCGATGTAGTAGGAGGCCTCGCGCAGGTAGGAGAGCACCGTGAGGAGCGCGATGACGATGGCCACCAGCACGTCCAGGGCCAGTACGCGGTGCAGCGTGTCGGGCGCGCGCAGCAGGAGCAGGCCGCCCCCGAGGAGCAGCAGTGCGGCCCAGCCGAGCGCGATCTCGACGGCGAGCTCGGGCACGCGCTATGGCACCACCCTGCGCTGCCAGTCCTGAGAATGCGCGTGGCGCTCCCGGACGGCCGCTGGGTTGGTCGCGTCGACGAGGTGGACGAGCAGCACGTCACGCGCCTCGTCCACGTGGACGACCACCTCGTCGGGGCTCAGGCCGGTGAGCACGCCCCACATCGCGACGTTGACGGGCGAGCGCCCGGCGCGCGGGATCTCCAGGAGGCCCGGTTCCGTGGCGGCTCCCAGGCAGAAGCGTGCGGTCCGCCAGCTGCCGCGCGTGATCTCGGCGGCCGTCTGCAGCAGGACAACGCCCGCCGCGCGAAGCCGGGTCGCCGGTGATGCTGCGGCGCGCTGCCCTGAACCATGCCGGTCGCGGGAGCGCAGTGCGAACGCCACAGCCAGGCCGAGCAGGCCGCCGATCACGACGTCACCCGGAGCCAGGCTGCTGAGAACGAGCAGGTAGACGGCCGTGAGCCCGGTGGCGCGCAGCACGATCGGCGTCATCTGTCCCGTCCGGGCAGCGCCGCGGCGGCATCCTGGCTGAGGGCGAGCAGCGGCTCGGGCCACAGGCCGGCGGCCAGGACGAGCAGCGCGAGCACCGCGATGAGCGCCTGCTGCGGCCATCCACTGCGGCCGCCGGTTCGCTCGCCGCGCCAGAAGTCGTACTGGTAGACCTGAAGGACGTAGACGAGGGACAGCGCGCCGCCGAGGAAGAGCAGGACGATGAGCGCCGGGCTGTCACTCGCGGCGCGGAACATCTCCAGCTTCCCCACGAAGCCCGCGGCGGGCGGCACGCCGGCCACGCTGAGCGCGCCCACAGCGAACGCCGCCCCCACGAGCGCTCCGCGCATCCCGGCGGTGAGGAACAGCAGGGTCTTGTTGAAGGCGTTGACGACCGTGTAGAGGATGGCGGCGCCGAACCCCACCGGTCCTCCCACGCCGATGGCCACCAGGACGTAGCCCACCTGGCCGATGGCGGAGTAGGCGAGCATCTCGCTCGCCGTGCGGCGGGAGACGGCGAGCACTCCGCCGTACACGATGGACGCGCAGCCGATGACGATCATCGCCGTGGCGGCCAGCTCGAGCTCGCGGGGCAGCAGCTCGCCGCCGAAGCGCAGCACGCCGTACACCCCGATGTTTGCCAGCCCGCCGCTGAGGATCGCCGCCACGGCGGGCGGTGTCGCCGTGTACACCGTGGGAAGCCAGAAGTGGAACGGGAACAGCCCGAGCTTCACGCTGAAGGCGATGAAGAACCCGACGGCGATGAGGAGCGCCGCGTTGGCCTCGACGCCGTCCATGCGCGCGGCGACCTCCGCCATGCTCAGGGTGCCGGTCACGTGGTAGAGGCCCGCCACCGACAGCAGGAACACGAACGTGCCCAGCAGGTTGACCATCGTGAACACGAGCGCCCCGCCCAGCTCCCGGCGCGCTCCGCCGTAGGTCGCGAGCACGTAGGAGGCGGTCATCGCCAGCTCGAAGAAGACGTAGAAGTTGAACACGTCACCGGTGAGGAACACGCCCGTCAGCCCGGTGGCCAGCAGCAGGACGAGCCCCGGGAACACGCGCTCGCGCACGCCCTCGAGCACCTCGTGGATCGTCGCGGCCAGCAGCGCCAGGGAGGACAGCAGCGCGAACAGCACGCCGAGCGCGTCGGCACGGAGTGTGATGCCCACGCCCGCCGGCCAGTCCCCGGTGGTCCCTGCGACCTGCCCGTCCGACAGCACGGAGACGGCAAGCACCACGAGCGCCGCCAGGTTGGCTGCAAGCGCGGCCACGGCGAGCCAGCCGACCAGGCGCCGGCGGCCGTCGAGGATCACGAGCACGATGCCGGCGGCCCACGGGACGACCAGCGAGAGCGCCAGGGCGGTCACCGAGCCGCCTCCTCCTCGGCCCTGTGCTCGGCCGCATCGTCGCGCTCGAGCCGCGCCTCGCGCTCGGCCTCTTCGCGGCCCACCTCGTCGAGCTCCTCGGTGCGGTAGGCCAGCACCACGCGGAGGATCAGGACGCTCAGGAGGGCCGTGACCGCCAGGCCGATGACGATGGCGGTGAGCGCCATCGCCTGGCTGAGCGGGTCGCTGATCTCTCCATCCGGCAGCGGGTAGATCGGCGCGTTACCGCGGGTGAGGCCGGATGCGATCAGCGTGAGCACGGCCGATTGGGAGATCACGACGACGCCGAGGACCAGGCGCACGAGGTCGCGGTTGAGCAGCAGGTAGGCGCCCGTCCCGAACAGGATCGACGCGGCCAGAGCGAAGACCAGCCTCATGCGTCGGCGTCCTGGACGAGCCTGGCGAGCTGATGCACGAGCACGACGAGCGTGCTCGTGACCAGGACGAACAAGCCGACGTCGAAGGCGACCGCCGTGGTCAGCTCGAGCGTGCCGATCTCGATCACGGACTCGCCGGGAGCGGGGAGGTGGGTGAACGGCGGATCACCGAGCGCGACGGGGAAGAAGCCGGCCGCGAGCGCGACGAGCAGCCCGCACGCCGCGGCCTCGGGCGCGCGCCTGAGGATCGGCAGCGTGCGCTCGGCGTGCTCATGGCCGAGAGCGATGTAGCGGAGCGAGATGGCCAGGGCCACGATCACGCCGGCGCTGAAGCCGTCGCCCACGTCGGAGTAGCCCTTCACGATGAGGGCCGCGGCCACCATCAGGGCCGGGCCCAGCAGTCGTGGCGCCACCACCTCGATGATCACGCTCACCAGCCCCTTCCGTGGCGAAGGAGGCTCGCGACGCCGATCACGGCTGTGGCGAGCACGGTGATCTCGACCATCGTGTCCAGGCCGCGGAAGTCGGCCAGGATCACCGTCACCACGTCCCCCCCGTGCGCGTCCGGTGTTGCCTGCACCTGCTCGGCGGCGTCGCTGGAGGCCACGGTCGGACGCGACAGCGCCGCCCAGATGGTCACGAACGCCGCCACCCCGGCCACGACCCCGGCGGCGAGATTGCGCCGGGGGTGGCTCCGCCGCCGGGAGTGCGGCGTTCCACGCGCCTCGGAGCGGGGGAGACGCGAGAAGACGCCGACGAACACGAGCGTGATCACCGTCTCCACGACGACCGCCACGAGCGCCACGTCGGGAGCCCCCACCATCGCGTAGACCGCAGCCAGCGCGAACCCGAGCACCGACAGCGCAAGCACCGGGCGCAGCCGCCCCGCGTCGCGCGCAGCCGTCAGCGCGGCAGCCACGACGAGCCCGAGGAGCACGACGATCGGCACGTCGCCGGCGGCCAGGTCTCCGACGTCGTAGGAGCCGCTTGTCGGAGTGGTCAGGAAGGCGGCGGCCACGAGCATGCCTCCGGGGACGAACACGGCCGCGAGGCTCCGCCGCAGGTCGCGGACCTCCGCATCGTGCACGTAGTCCGAGAACCGGTTCAGCCCGCGCAGCGCGAGGCCGTAGACGCGCCGCGGGCCCATGACGTCGCCGGCTCGCCCGACGACGTGCACGATCCGGGTGCGAGCTACCGGGAAAAGCAGGGCCAGGGCGCCCAGCGCCCACGCCGCCAGCGCCATCAGGTTCTCCGCGCGCGCGTCGAGGTGGTAGGCGGGCGACACCTGCACGGCGCCGGCGTGGGTCACGGCGGCGGCGTCCTGCGCCAGTTGTGCGAACGGGTCCACGACGACGCCTCCGGCCAGGGCCACGCCCGCAAGGGCCACCACCGGTGCCACCAGCAGGGCCGGGACGCCGTGCGCGGGCGTTCCGAGGGCGCCCGTGAACAGCCCCAGCCAGAAGCGGCCGATGTAGGCGAACGTCAGCGCCGCCGCGAGCACGGCCATGACCTGCACCGCCGGGTGGGCGTCGAGGGCGGCGGCGAAGAACAGCTCGTCCTTGAAGAACCCCAGGGTGAGCGGGAGCGCCGCCAGCGTGGCGGCGGCCAGGCCGCTGGCCACCGCCAGGGTTGGCATCTGCCGGCCGAGCCCGCCGAGTTGCGACAGCCGCGACTCCCCCGTGGCCGTGGTCACGGCGCCGGCCGTCATGAACAGCGCGCTCTTCGCGATCGCGTGGGTGACCACGTACAGCGCGGCCGCCCCGGCGGCCTTCGCCCCACCGATTCCGTAGAGCGCCACCACGTAGCCGTACTGGGAGATGGTGGAGTGCGCGAGTATCTGCTTGAGATCGTCCTGTGCCAGCGCGAGGGCGCCGCCCACGACGATCGAGGCGAGGCCCACGATGAGCAGCCCGTCGAGCACCACGTCGCTCTGGGCCAGCAGCGGGTGCACCCGCCCCAGGACGAGCACGCCCGCTGCCACCATCGCGGCCGAATGCAGGTAGGCGGAGACCGGCGTGGGCGCGGCCATTGCGCGCGGCAGCCAGAAGTGCAGCGGCACCTGCGCGCTCTTCCCGAGCGCGGCGACGGCGATCAGGGCCCCGGCGGCCGCCGTCGTGGGCCCGGCCTCGGCGCGCTCGAACAGCTCGGTCAGCGAGAAGCTGCCGTACTCCGAATACAGCAGGACCGCTCCGATGAGCATGCACACCGCGCTGACCCCCGTCACCAGCAGCGCCATGAGCGCCGCGCCGCGCGCCTCGCGCTTCTCGCGGTCGAACCCGATCAGGAAGTACGAGGCGACCGCCGTCAGGTCGAAGAAGAGGAACAGCAGGATGAGGTCACGCGCACACGCGAGCCCGACCATCGCCGCCATGAACAGCACCATCCACGCCCAGAAGCGCCGCCCCTCGCGCCTCGACCTGCCCTCGTGCTCGAGGTGCAGCGGCAGATAGCCGGCGCCGTAGGCGAACACGGCTGCTCCGATGCCGGTGGCGAGGAGCCCGTAGAGGGCCCCGAGCCCGTCGAGCCGCAGATCCAGGCGGAGCCCGAGGGTTGGCGCCCACGGAATGTCCAGGCCGGCGCCCCCGGTCTGCCAGAGGGCCAGGCAGGCGGCGAAGCCCGCGACCGCGGTCGCCACCGCCGTCCATGCAAGGACGCCTGCGCGCCTGGGGGTGGGCTCGGCGCTCCCGGTCTGGCCACTCTCCTCGGGCACGTGGAGCGGCAACCTTACGCACGTGGGCGCCGCGGTCGTGCCGGCGCCGCCCGGCCGCACGACGGTGAACGATTTCGTACAGACGTCCACCCCGTGGTTGCGAAACGTCCGGGGTGGGGATCACAATGGTCCCAGAGCAATCAAGGAGTGCAGGTGGCGTCAGTACTGGTCGAGGGAATCCTGGGGCATGTCCTCGTTGCCGTCGAATGGCGGGACGGCGAGGTCAGCGGCAGCCCCGTTCTCCTCAAGAGCATCGAGCAGGCGGCCCGCAAGCACGGCGGCCGCCACTACGACGATCCGCTTGCGTTCGCGGCCCTCGCCACGAGCGCGGTGGAGCGCTACAGCGACTCGCCCGCGCGCGTGAGGACCGAGGGCGTCAGCGAGTCCATCGAGCGCGGCATGGCCGGCGTCGCCGGCCGCTGACGCACCGGACCGCCGCTTGTTTTACCCTCTCCCGCGGACATGGCCACCTGTCTAGTCACCGGCGGCGCCGGCTTCCTCGGCTCGCACCTCTGCGATCGCCTGCTCGAGCAGGGCCACAACGTCATCTGCGTGGACAACCTCGAGACCGGCTCGCTCAAGAACATCAAGCACATCCGCCGGGCCGAGTTCCGCTTCGCCAACATCGACATCACGGAGCACTACGAGGTCGAGGAGGACGTCGACTTCGTCTACCACATGGCCTCGCCGGCCAGCCCGATCGACTACGCCCGGCTGCCGCTCCACACACTCAAGGTCGGGGCCTACGGCACGCACAACACGGTCGGCCTCGCCAAGTTCAAGCGCGCGCGCTTCCTGCTGGCCTCCACCTCCGAGGTGTACGGCGACCCGCTGATCCACCCCCAGCCCGAGAGCTACTGGGGCAACGTCAACCCCATCGGGCCGCGTGGCGTGTACGACGAGGCCAAGCGCTACGCCGAGGCGCTCACGATGGCCTACCTGCGCCAGCAGGGCGTGGACACGTGCATCGCAAGGATCTTCAACACCTTCGGCCCTCGAATGAGGCCCCACGACGGCCGCGCCATCCCCACCTTCCTGCAGCAGGCGCTCACCGACAAGCCGGTCACGGTCTTCGGCGACGGCTCGCAGACACGCAGCTTCTGCTACGTCGACGACCTCATCCACGGCCTCGTGCTGCTGGCGGACTCAGGGGTGCACGAGCCGGTGAACATCGGCAACCCGGAAGAGATGACGCTGCTCGAGATGGCGCGCGCGGTGGTCGAGCTCACGGAGTCGCGCTCGGAGATCGTCTTCGAAGCTCTGCCGGTGGACGATCCCAAGGTGCGCCAGCCCGACATCACCCGCGCGCGCGATCTGCTCGGCTGGCAGCCGGAGGTCGACTTGCGCGAGGGGCTCGCCAAGACCATCGAGCACGCGGTCGCCAGTCTCGGCCAGACGCCCTGACCCATGAGCTCCGAGGCCAAGAACCTCGAAGCCATCAGCCGGGCGGTTGATCTCCACAACGAGCGCTGCCAGTGGCCGGCGGTCGCCGTGGCCATGAACCCGTACGAGGTCGAGCGCCTGGGATGGGACAGCATCCGCGGTCTCCCCATCCGCCCCGACCCCAACATCGGCACGGGCCGCTTCCACGTCGTGTGCGCGCGTGAGGAGCCCGGCTTCGAGGAGGACGAGGTCGAGGCCGTCTCGACGCGCTTCGTGAGCGTCGAGAACTAGCTCGCCGGCCCGCCGTCGAGCGTCACCTCGAAGCGCCCGCGCTCGCCTGCAGCCGCCATCAGCCGCCCGATTTCGTCGTCGTGGCACACGACTTCGAGCGTGCCGTGGCGCTGCCCGAGGACGCGCCCCGTCTGGACGATGATCGCGATGAGGCTGAAATCGAGCCGCGTGACGCCGCGGACGTCCACCACGAGGCGCCGGCACTGCTCGTCGACGGCGTGCGTGAGGCTCGCGTTGAGCTCCGCGGCCGCGTAGAGATCGAGCTCTCCTTCGAGTTCGACCACGGTGGTGAGCGCGTCGAGTGAGCGCTCCTTGATGGTCATGCCCACGACGGGCCCGTATTCGGGTCGGGCGAGTCCATTCGCTTTTCTACCTCCTTGTCCCGGGGCCAGCCGGGGTCCGCCCACTGTAGTCGCTGTCTCCCATCCGCGCGACGGGCCCGCTGCTAGATTCGGTCGCGCTTGGTGGGCGTAGCTCAGTTGGTAGAGCTCCTGGTTGTGGTCCAGGCGGTCGCGGGTTCGAGTCCCGTCGCTCACCTTCTCCGAAGGCCCTGCGTGGCGGGCCCTTTTCTCTTGCCGGCTGCTCTGGGTCTGCGGCCGGGGCATCAATCGAGGCATCAATTGCGTGCCGTGGGCGCTCGCTTTCCTCGCCGTTTTGGCGATGACGGCATGGAGGATCAGCACCGTGGGACGACGTCCACACGGCACCAGATCGCTGTTCGTACGGGTCGACAGCCGCGGCCGCGAGGCCTGGTACGGGCAGTGGCGCGCCGGCGGCCGGCTGGTCAAGCGCCGCATAGGGCCCAAGCGGCGTCCGAACACGAGTGCGGGACTGACGAAGGGGGCTGCTGAGCGGGAGCTGCGCAGGCTGATCGAGTCGGTGACGGTCCCGGTCGAGGTGATGGACGTCGCGGAGGCGGGCCGGCGCTGGCTTGAGCATCTCGAGGCGATCGGCCGGCGGCGTTCGACGCTGATGGACTACGAGTCGGCGGTACGCGTGCACCTGGTCCCGTTCTTCGGCGCGCGTCCGATCGCAAGGATCACGCCGGATGACGTGGAGCGGTTCATGGCACTCAAGCGGCGCGAGGGTCGGTCGCCCAAGAGCATCCGAAACTGGCTCGGGGTGCTGCACAGCCTCCTGACCTACGCGGAGCGGCGCCCGGCGGCTGGGCTTCTTACGAGCCCGCCGCAACGCCGGGCCGTCACAATTGCCGCAGGCTGGCGCTGCCTAAGGGTGCCGCTTCACGCGAGAGCGGTAGCGCCGGAGGCTAGGTCTGGGGCCCGTCCGCCGGCAGACCCCGGATGATGGCTTTCGCGAAGCGCTGCATCGGCTCGATGAGCTCGTCGAGCCGATGTGCGATTCCGCGGCGAGCGTAGTCGTGTGCGTGCGCCTCGGCGACGATGACAATGCTCGAGCAAGCGAAGTCGTCGACGATCGGAAGCGTCGGCTCCTCTCGGCGGGCTCTGGCGCTGACCGCCCGGTTGAGTCTCGTCCACTGTTCGATTGCCCGCCACCGCGCGGCAAGCCCGGCTGGCCCGACCGCATGGATCTCGACCATCGTGGGGATCGCCTGATCGGGCTTTTCGGCCCCCCAGCGGAAGAAGGCCGCGATCCCCGCGTCAAGTGCCGCGCCCCACGTCTGCGCGTCACGGCTTGCTTCGATCGCAGCGGCGATGAATTCGGCTGTGATCTGATCGTAGGCCTCGACGAAGCACTCCTCTTTGCTTTCGAAATGCTCGTAGAAGGCGCTACGTGACGTGCTGGCTGCTTGCACGATGTCCGCAATGGTCGTGCGCTGGACACCTTTGACGGCGGCACAGGCGACGATCGCGCGCAGGAGCCGCTGGCGCTGAATGACGGCGACCTCCTCGGGAGAGAGGCCGTGGCGCCCGCGCAGGTCCTGACGGATCTCGTTTGACTCGAGCGCCCGCATGGTGGTACCGTAGCGTACTTCTAGAACGTACGCACAAGTACTTTCTTCGCTGCGCCGGCGGGAGATCGAATGAGCAGGGCGTTAATGGCGGTACTAGTCGGGGGGTTATCGGGTTGGGTTGCGGCCGCAGCTCCGTACCCAGATACGCCCGCCCGAGCGACGCCCTACGAGGGCGATCCGTCCTTTGATCAGCCTGAAGCTGTCATGAGCGAGGCGGTCAGCTGCCCGCTGGGGTTCCCGAACGCTCGCCCGGTGCTCCTTGTGCATGGGACGGGCAGCACCGGTGAGGAGAGCTGGGCTCGCAGCTACATGAAGGCGCTGCCACCTCAGGGCTTCGACCCGTGCACGGTCACCATGCCTGGGCGTACCACCGGCGACGCGCAGCTCTCGTCACAGCATGTCGCCTACGCACTCCGGAGAGTCGCCCATGAGTCGGGCGAACAGGTGGCGGTGATCGGGCATTCGCAGGGCGCTCTAAACGCGCGATGGGCTCTCAAGTTCTGGCCATCCACGCGCGCGTTGGTCACCGACTACGTCTCAATCGCCGGACCGCATCACGGCACGACAATCGCCGACCAGTGGTGCGGGTTCGGCTCATGTCCGCCGGCGCTGTGGCAGCAGCCCCGGGACTCTGACTTCATCACAAACCTCAACCGCGGGTTCGAGGTGGTGCCGGGCGTGGCCACGACGAGCGTCTACACGGAGACCGACGAGGTCGTTCAGCCCCAGGCCAACGGCCCGGATGCGACGTCCTGGCTGAAGGGCGCAGCGAACTTCTCGGTGCAAGCGCTCTGCCCCGGAAGGGCCGTCGGACACGCGGAGGCCCTGTCCGACGGAGTCGTCTTCACCATCCTTGTCGATGCTCTACGTCACCGTGGGCCCGCGGATGCGACCCGGCTGCCGCGAGCACTCTGCAGCACAACTACCACCCCGGGGGAGACTGCAAGCGACATCGCATACATCACGGCCGTCGGTTATGCGCTGGCCATCGCGGCGGCCGCAGCAGCGCCACCGGTGACGAGCGAGCCCGCACCCAGCTGCTATGTGACCTTGAGCTGTATCCCGCGGTCGGTCAACACCTGCCAACACAGGCGATGCTCCCCCAAACTCCGGCTTGTTCGGACCCGCTGGTCAGACCGTCATGTTTACGTCAGGGGTCAGATTGTCTCGGCAGCTGGACGACCGGTCGTCGTCCGCTTTTCTTGCGCACGCCGTGGCTCGACCGTCCGGCGGACTTCGAGGCCGAGAGCCGGGCGCTGGAGCCTCCGCCTTAGGAGTCCACGTGCCTGCTCGCGAACCAGTCGGGCGCGCGTGGTTGTCCGATACGTCGGCGACAGCAGGCACCTACCGCAGCGGATCAAGCGGACCCTCCGTCGCACACGTATCCGGCTGCGCACCGGAATGGATCACAACGACGAGGCAACGAGGAGGGCGAATGTCAGCCGATCTCAACGATGACCTTGGCGGGGAGCTTGCTCCGGCGCCTGCACGGCAGGCAGCCGGCGCGGCCGGCCCAGAGGCAAGCGCCTCGGCGGCCAAGTCCTTGCGGCAGAGCATGTCCCGCCGTCGGTTCCTGGCGACATCAGCCGCCGGGGCCGTTGGGATCCTGGCCCCTCAGAGCGTGGCGCAAGCACGCGTCGCCTCGCGTGCGGACCGCTCGCATCTATTGGCCGGCGGTCAATTCAGCGAGGGAGTCCTCTCGGGCGACCCAACGCCAGATGGAATAACCCTGCTATCCAGGCTGGGCTGCGTCGAAGCGCCAGGGCAGGTGCTGATCGAGGTCGCCACCGATCCCGGCTTCAGTGAGGTCGTCGCGTCTCAGAAGGTCAACACGAGCGACAACGTCGACCACAACGTCAAGGCCCGAGTCACCGGGTTGCGACCAGGAGAGCGGTACTACTACCGCTTCGCCGGCAAGACAGCCGAATCTCCCGTCGGTCGCTTTCAAACCGCGCTCCCCGCCAGCTCCAACGAGCCGGTCAAGTTCGCGTTCTTCTCCTGCCAGGAATTCGCCAGTGGATACTTCAACGCGCACACGCTACTCGCCGACGAAGAGGTCGACTTCATCGTCAACCTCGGCGACTACATCTACAGCGACTACGGCCTAGTCCCCCCGCTGGCCGCGCGCCCGCTGCCAAACCTACATTTGCTCAACGGCTTTCTTTCGGCTACGACCTTCGAGGCGTACTGTGAGCGCTACAAGGACTACCGCACGGACGCCAACCTACGCGCGATGCACGCGAGCTTCCCGATGATCTCTGGAGTTCCCCCGGTTTCGTGGACACCTGACGGCTGACCTGTCTGGTCGGCTG
>JBBDYQ010000005.1 GCA_040901445.1 Thermoleophilaceae bacterium
CGAACCCCAGCTGAAAAGATGGCGGAACTGTTGCGTTGACCGCCTGAAGCCGCCGTGCCCTATCCAGGACAGTGGGGCTGCCCGACTAGCCTGGAGCGGGGCCCACCGTCGTCCTCCGCCTCCGTCCATGTCCCCCTCCGTACAGATCGGCCTGCTGCTCGCGCTCGCGACCGCGTTCACGTCGATCGTCGGCTTTCTCTACAAGCACCGCGGTGCGGTGCTCGCGCCGGACGTGGAGTGGCGCCGGCCCGTGCGCAGCTCGCTGGCCCTGTTCGGGTCGGGCTGGTACACGCTCGGGATCGTGGTGGCCATGTGCTCGTGGGGCTTCCACGTGGCGGCGCTCGCGCTCGCGCCCATCTCGCTGGTGCAGTCGGTCATCGCGGGCGGGCTCGTGCTGCTCACGGTGGTGGCGGACCGCCTGTTCGGCTTCCACGTCACCCGCCGCGAGTGGATCGGGGTGGCGCTCACCGCGGCCGGTCTCGCCTTCCTCGCGGCCACGCTGGACGGAGCCGCGGACGAGGCGCACAACGACTGGTCCGCGGGCACGCTGACCGCGTGGGTCGCCGCCGGCGCGGCCCTCGGCACGGCTGCGGCGGTGTTCGCGGTGCGGGCCCTGCACGGGGAGGGCTCGGGCACGCTGCTGGGGCTCTCCGCCGGTCTGCTCTGGGGCGCGTCCGACGTCTCGATCAAGGCGCTCAGCGCGGAGCTCGACGGTGGCGCCGGGGCGGTGCTGCTCCACCCGCTCGCCGCCACGATCCTGCTGCTGTCGCTGATCGGGCTGCTCGTGTCCGCCCGCAGCCTCCAGCTCGGCCGCGCCGTGCCGGTCATCGCGGTCACGAGCGCGGCGGCGAACATCTGGACGATCGCCTCCGGCCCGGTGGTGTTCGGCGAGCCGCTGCCCGAGGAGCCGCTGGCCCTCGTGCTTCGTCTGCTCGCCTTCGCGCTCGTGATCACGGCTGCGGCCCTCACGCCGCCGCCGGTGCGCGCCGCCCAAGCGGCGTAAGCGCGACAATCGGCGGCGGTGCGCCTGTCCTTCGACCCTGCCGTGATCCTGCTCCTCGCCGGCGCGGCGGCGCTGTATGTCCGGGCGCTGGCGATCCTCGCCGAGCGGGGCCAGGAGGTATCGCGGCTCCAGCAGGCGGCCTGGTGGGCGGGTCTGTCGCTCACCGCGATCGCCCTGGTGGGGCCATTTGACTCCTACGGGGAAGAGTCGATGAGCGCCCACATGGCGCAGCACCTGCTCGTGGCCGACCTCGCCGCGCCGCTGCTGCTGGTGGGGCTTCGCACCCCGGTGCTGTTCTTCTACCTCCCGCGTGCGGTGCTCGTGCCGCTCGCGCGCTCGCGCCTGCGCGGGTGGTTTCGCCGCCTGCGGCAGCCGCTCGTGGCGATCGGCGTGTACGTGGCGGTGCTGTACGTCTGGCATGTGCCCGTCCTGTTCGAGGGGGCGCTGCGCAACGACCTGCTGCACGCTCTTCAGCACGAGTCGTTCGTGCTCGCCGCCGTGCTCGTCTGGTGGCCCGTGCTCGAGCCCAAGCGCGGGCGGCTGCGCGGCGAGCTGTGGAAGGCGGCGCATATCGTGGGCGCGCGCTTCGCGGGCATGTTCCTGGGGATGTTCTTCATCATCGCGTCGACCCCGATCTACGCCGGCTGGTACGGGGAGGGGGAGCGGATCTTCGGCCTGTCGGCGCTCACCGACCAGCAGTTGGCGGGCGCGATGATGCTGTTCCTCGACTTCGCCCTCATGCTGTTCGCCGTGGCGTTCTTCTTCTTCCGCTCCGCCCAGGACCACGACCTGGCCGAGGCGCGCGAGCGCGCCGGCGAGCGCGAGGCGGCGCTGCGCTGATGCGCCGGGCCCTCGCGCTCCTCGCGATCGGGGCCGCGCTCGGCTCCGCCGGCTGCGATCTGGGCGGCGGAGAGGACGACGACGCCGGTGCGCCGCCCGACCGCAGCCCCGTTCCACCCTCGGCCGATCACGCCGACCGGGCCCGCCCGGACGCGGACGCCAGCGACCGCGAGGTCATCGACGGTTGGGTGAAAGCCGTGGCCGGGCGCCGCTACGAGCGCGCGGCGGCCTACTTCGCCCCCAACGCGGTTGTGGAGCAGGCGGGGGAGATCCGGCTGCGCACGCGCAGCGACGCGATCGCGTTCAACCGCAGCCTCCCCTGCAGCGCGGAGCTCACCGACGTCGAGGACGAGGGCGGCACGTCGCTCGCGGCCTTCCGGCTGCTCCCCGGCGCCGGCGGCCCCTGCGAGGGCTCGGCGCGCGTGCGCTTCACCATTCGCGACGGCCTCATCCGCGAGTGGCGCCAACTTCCGGAGCCCGCGGCGCCGCAGGGCGACGAGGCGTAGGGCCGGCGGCGGGCCGGCGCCTCCGGGCGGCTAGTCTACGGCGCGTTCACCCGTAGACCGAGGAGGAGCCGCAATGCCAGGCCTGGCCGGTCGCATGTCCACCGTCATCAAGGCGAAGATCTCGAAGATGCTCGACCGTGCCGAGGACCCCTCCGAGACCCTCGATTACGGCTATCAGAAGCAGCTCGAGCTGCTGCAGAACGTGAAGAAGGGGATCGCCGACGTCGTCACGTCGAAGAAGCGCCTCCAGATGCAGTCGCAGAAGCTCGAGCAGCAGGTGGTCAAGCTCGACACCCAAGCGCGCCAGGCGCTCTCGCAGGGGCGCGAGGACCTGGCGCGCACCGCGCTCGAGCGCAAGAACGTCACCCAGACCGAGCTGCAGTCGCTCGACAGCCAGGTGACCCAGCTCGAGCAGCAGCAGGACCAGCTCACCGAGAACGAGAAGAAGCTGCGCGCGAAGATCGAGGCCTTCCGGAGCAAGAAGGAGGTCATCAAGGCGCAGTACTCCGCCGCCGAGGCGCAGGTGCGGATCTCCGAGGCCGCCAACGGCGTGGGCGAGGAGATGGCCGATCTCGGCCTCGCCATCCAGCGTGCCGAGCAGAAGACCGAGGACATGAAGGCGCGCTCCCAGGCCGTGCAGGAGCTCGAGGCCGCCGGCACGTTCGAGGACCTCGGCCAGCTCGGCTCCGGCGGGGACGACATCGACCGCGAGCTCGCGCAGCTCAGCTCCGGCACGCAGGTGGACGACGAGATGGCCAAGATGAAGGCCGAGCTCGGCTCCGGGAGCGAGACTCCTCAGCAGCTCGGCGACGGCGGAAAGGAGCAGGCGTGATCGTCCGGATCTCGAGCGAGGGGCAGTTCCGGCTGCCCGACGGCGACGCGGAGCGTCTCAACGAGATGGACAACGAGGCCGTGGCCGCCGTCGAGGCCGGCGACGAGGAGCGCTTCCGCTCCCTCTGGGATCAGATGCTCGCGCTGGTGGCGGCGGACGGCAAGGAGCTGGGGGACGACGAGCTCGAGGAGTCCGACGTGATCCTGCCCCCGCGTGACATCAGCTTCGAGGAGGCGCAGGGGGAGTTCACGGGGGAAGGGCTCATCCCGGATTAGTGACCGGCCCGGCTTTGCCGGGCCTCCAGTTCGGAGAGCAGCGCCTTGACAGTCGCGGGGTCGAACTGCGATCCCGCGTGGCGGCGCAGCTCCGCCTCGGCGTCCGCACGCGGCAGCGCTGCCCGGTAGGGGCGGTCCGAGGTCATCGCGTGCCAGGCGTCGCAGACGGCGATCACGCGCGCGCCGGGCGCGATGGCCTCGCCGGCCAGGCCGTCCGGGTAGCCCGCGCCGTCCCAGCGCTCGTGGGACGAGCGCACGAGCGGCGCCACGCCCGTGAGGAAGGGGATGCGCTCCAGCATCTGCGCGCCCACAACCACGTGCTGCTTCATCTCCTCGTACTCCGCCGCATCGAGCGGGCCCGGCTTGGTGAGCACCTCGGTGCGCACCGCGACCTTGCCGACGTCGTGCATGAGGCCGGCGTAGCCCACCAGCCGGCACGCGGCATCGTCCAGCCCGAGGCGGTGTGCAACGGCCACCGCGAGCTCGGCGACGTCGGCATGGCCCGCCGTGTAGAGGTCCTTGGCCTCGAGCGCGTCGCAGAGCACGGCGATGGTCGTGGTGAACGCGCCCTCGAGGCTCGCGTGCAGCTCGCTGCGGTGCAGCGCGGCGCCCATGTGGGCGGCCACCGCCTCGGCGAGCAGCAGGTCGTTGGCGTCGAACGCGCCCACGCGCGTGTCCTCGAGGTTGAGCACGCCCCAGACGCGGCTGCCCACCCGGATCGGCACCGCGAGCTCGGAGCGCAGGCGGGTGTGGACGGCCGGATCGAGGAAGTCTGGACCGAGGTGGTCGGGGTCGAGCTCGGCGTCGTCCACCAGCGCGGGCCGGCCGCTGCGCACCACGCGGCCGAGGACACCACGGTCGAGCGGCTGGGTCCAGGACGCCACGGCCACCTCGCGGGCGAGCGGCCCGGCCCCGGCGTCCACGCGCAGCACGCCGTCGTCGCCCACCTTCAGCACGCAGGCCAGGACGTAGCCGAGCGAGCGGTCGAGCTCGCGCACTGTCGCGCGGGCTATGTCGGCGGGGTCGAGCAGGTCGGTGAGCCGGTGCGCGAGGCGGTTGACCACGGCCAGGCGGCGCTCGCCCGGCGGGGCGGGGCCGGCGGCGCGCCGGTCGCCGTCCTTGCGCGCCTTGGCGGAGTACAGGCTGCCGTCGGCGTGAGCGAGCAGGACGTCCTTGCTGCCGCCGTCGTCGGGCCATACCGCCGTGCCCACCGAGGCGCTCGTACGCGCGTCGACGGAGTCCACGGCGGCGGTCACGCGCTCGGCCACCTCGCAGGCATCGTCGTGGCCGGCGCCGGGCAGGATGACCGCGAACTCGTCACCGCCTACGCGGAAGGCCACGTCCGAGCTGCGGCAGGCGCCCTCGATCGCGCGCGCCACGTGGCGCAGCACCCGGTCGCCCGCAGCGTGGCCGCTCTCGTCGTTGACGGACTTGAAGCCGTCGAGGTCCACCAGGAGCACGGCGAGCCTGCCCTCGTGGCGGCGCAACCGGTCGAGCTCCTCACCGATGCGCTCGTGGAAGTCGCGGTGGTTGCGCAGCCCGGTCAGCGCGTCGCGGCTGGCGAGCGCCTCCTGCGCCTCGTACAGGCGGGCGTTCTCGAGCGCGACGGCCGCCTGGGTCGCGTAAGCCTGGAGCTGGTCCACGTCGCGGGGGAGGAACGTCCGTCGTTGGGCGCCCAAGGCCACCAGCAGCCCCAGCGTCCGGCCGCGGTACACGAGCGGGGCCGCGCACAGCGAGCCCACGCTCATGCGCGGGTGGTCGGGGAGGCGGGCGAGCTCAGGCACGCAGCCGACGTCGTCCACGAGCGCCGGCTCCTCGACGTCCCTCGCCTCGGCCCGAGCCCACGCCTCGAGCGCAGCCACCACCTCGGGCGGCAGGCCGGAGGAGCTCTGGCAGCGCGGCCCGCCGGGCTCGTCCACGAGCAGAGCGAACTCCTTCCCGCCCACGGCGTCGCGGCCGTTCGCCGTGATCTTCGCCAGCACGTCCTCGAGCCTCAGCTCCGAGACCAGGTCCTTCAGCGAGTCCGACAGCCGCTCGCCGCTCTCGAGATGGTCCTCGAGCTCGGCCTCGAGCCGGCGCCAGCGGGCCCGGCGCGCTCGGATCTCGGTTGCGCCGGCGAACCCGGCCGCGCCGAGCGCCGCGCCGGCGCCGAACGGGACCAGGGCGGGGGAAAGCAGGGCGCTACCGCCGAAAGCGACCGCCCCGGCCATGCCGGACAGCACCAGCGAGCGTGTGCGGCTGGGTTCCCAAGCGATGTCGTAGACGCACGGGCCGCCGCCGCTGCGGGCGCCGCAGCGCGCGTGGCTGATGCGCGCCTTGGGCAGGCCGAACAGGCCAGGGGCGCATGCCAGGAGGCCCTGCGTGTAGTCGCAGTCCAGCGGGTGGATCGGGCCGTCGCCGGCATCGCGGAACGCCACGCGGGCACTGGTCGGGCGCAGCTCGACCAGGTCCATGGTGTGGACGGTGCTGAACTTCGCGTTGGCCCGCACAACGTTCTTGTAGAGCAGCCGCGGCGAGCCGAGCGCGCGCAGCGCGACCTTCAGGCCGGTGGCCACCTGCAGATCGAGCGCCGCCTCGCCCATGCGGCGGGTGGCCTGCGGATCGTCGAGCACGTCCGCCAGGGCCTCGAACAGGCGGACCTTCAGGGCATAGGAGAACCAGGAGCCCTCGTCGCGCAGCTCCGCCTCGCGGTCGACCGCTCCGGCCCGGCGCAGGAGGTCGTCAACGGCAGCTCGTCCCGCCGCGCGCTCGAGGTAGGTGAGCAGCAGCAGCGACGTCATGCCGCTGGTCTCGCGTGGCTCCGGCCGGGGGGTGGAGGGCAGGCGCCGCGCCGCGCCGGAGTCCACCCCCGCCTCGACGGGGTCCGGCGCCTTGAGGGTGGATCGCTCGTCGGACATGCCTGCCTAGGGCATCATCGGCGCGTCCGGATGACCCCTTTAGGGGTCGGGCGGCCCGGATGCTCGATTGCCTAGAGGGGGATTTCCCAGAGCGGGAACCAGCGCTCGACCTCGGGCTCGATCGGCAGCTCGGGGCCTATCTGGGCCTTGAGCTGCAGCTCGCGCTCGGTGTTGCGCTGCTTCTCCCCCGGAGCGGGGACGAACGGGTAGAAGGAACCTCGCTTGAAGTTGTAGATGACGTGGATCGGCCGGCCCTCCTCCTCGAACGAGAAGACGGCGCACAGGAGGCGATCGCCGTAGCCGCCGCCCTGAAGCTGGGTGGAGACGGTGTTGAGCGACACGACCAGGTCCTCGAAGTCGGCGTCGCGCAGGATCACCCAGCGGTAGCCGAACTCGTCGGTGGCTTCCTCGACCTTCGTACCCGTGTCCTCCGCGGAGCCGCGGATGAGCTCGTTGGTCTCGGTCAGTATCTCCTTGAAGTCGGCGGTGGCGATCGCCTGGAAGACGATGCCAGCGACCCCGCGGTGCTTGAGCCCGACCCCGACCTCGAGCGTGATCTGCGCCGTGGTCATCGCGAACAGCCGGTCGGCCGCGGGCGCCTTGAGCTTGCGGCCGCCGCCCAGGAGAGCGTCGAGGAATCCCACGCTAGACGGTGGGCGCCTGGAGCTGCGCCTCGAGCTCGTTGAGCCGCTCGATCCGCTTCTCCATCGGCGGGTGCGTGGAGAACAGCGTCTGGATGGTGCCCTTCACGCTCGTGGGGACGATGAAGAACGCGTTCATCTGGCCCGCCGTGCGCAGGTCCTGCGTGGGCACCCGCTGCATCTGGCCCGAGATCTTCATGAGCGCCGACGACAGTGCGCTGGGCCGCCCGGTGATCAGCGAGGCGCCACGGTCGGCGGTGAACTCGCGGTAGCGCGACAGGGCCAGCATCAGGAAGAACGAGATGATGTAGACGAGGAACGAGACGAGGAAGATCACGAGGCCGGCCGGGCTGTCGTCGTCGCCGGAGCCGAAGAAGAGCGCGAACTGGCTGATCATCGACGCCATCGAGGCGAAGAAGCTCGCGAGCGTCATGATCAGCACGTCCCGGTTCTTCACGTGCGAGAGCTCGTGCGCCATGACCCCCTCGAGCTCGTGCGGCTCGAGCGTGCGCATGATCCCGGTGGTGGCGCACACCACGGCGCTCTTCTTCGAGCGGCCCATGGCGAACGCGTTGGGCACGTCGGTGTCCGCCACGGCGATCTTCGGCTTGGGCAGGTCGGCCTGGATGCAGAGCCGCTCGATCATCGCGTGCAGCCCCGGGGCCTCCTCGGGGGAGACCTCGCGGGCGCCCATGGCCCGCAGCGCGATCTTGTCCGACAGGAACAGCTGCGCGGCCAGCAGCCCGCCGATGACCACGAGCATGATGCCGAAGCCGGCGCCGGCGGCCAGCAGCACGCCGACGAAGCCCACGTAGAGCAGGCCGAGGAGGAACATCGTGAGGAGCATCCGGGCCTGCAGACCGGTGTCCCGCCCGAAGGAGGTGCGTGTGCGTGCCATTGGCAGGGATTCTTGCAGAGGGAGGATTCGGGCTCCTCACGCCCGACGGGTCTGCTACTCTCTCGCGGTCCTCATTGCCGAATTGCCCTGCATAACGAGGGTAAACGGGGGACCCACCCAGAGGGGGCGAATCGCCGTCAAGAGCACGGTGTAGCGCAAGAAGGCGCGAGCCCGTCAGCTAACCCCGTAGGCGTCTCGAGGACCACACCATGAGACGACGCTTCTGGGTTTCCATAACCCTCGGCCTTTCGGCCTACCTGCTCCTGCCCCTGCCGGGGTTGTCCGCTCCCCTGTCCGAGCGCATCGGCCGGGCGCAGGACAAGGTGGAGAGCAAGAAGTACAAGGAGCACGTCCTCTCCAAGACCATCGCCGGCCAGAACGTGCAGATCCGCGGCCTCCAGGGCGAGATCCGCGGGCTGCAGGACCGCCAGAACCGCATCCAGGGCTCGCTCGACGACAAGCGGGCCGAGCTGATCGACGTGCGCGACAAGCTCGAGGTGGCCAAGAAGCGGCTCGCCGAGCTCAAGGAGGACCTCGGGGTCGCCGAGGGCGCCCTCGGCGCGCGGCTCGTGGAGATCTACAAGGCCGACGAGCCCGACGCGCTCACCGTCGTGCTTCACGCCGACGGCTTCGGCGACCTGCTGGAGCGGGCGGAGTTCCTCGACCGCGTCTCCGACCAGGATCAGCGCATCGTGACGCGGGTCCGCGAGCTGAAGGCGGCCGCGAAGAAGCAGGCCAAGGAGCTCGGCGTGCTCGAGCGGCGCGTCGAGGAGGCGGCCGACGCCATCCTCGCGCGCCGGAACGAGGTGGCTGCGGTGCGCGGGCGGATCGTGGAGTCGCGCGACGAGCTCCAGGGCGCACGCAACGACCGCAGGGAGACGCTCTCCCACGTGCGCTCCAGCCGCGTGCGCCTGGAGGGCGACCTGCGTGCGATGGAGGCCGAGCAGGAACGCGTCCGCAATGCGCTGCTCGAAGCCCAGAACGGAGGCGGCGGACGCGGAGGCGGCGGCGGCGCCGGTCCTGTCCGGCGCGGCTCCGGCCGTCTGATCTGGCCCGTCAACGGTCCCGTGGTGTCGCCCTTCGGGCAGCGCTGGGGCCGCCTGCACGCAGGCATCGACATCGCCGTGCCGTCGGGCACGCCCATCCGCGCGGCCGACTCCGGCTCGGTCGTGCTCGCCGGCTGGACCGGCGGCTACGGCAACTACGTCTGCATCCAGCACACGTCGAACCTGTCCACGTGCTACGCCCACCTCTCGAGCTACGGCACCTCGCGCGGCGCCTCGGTGCGGCAGGGGCAGACCATCGGCTCGGTGGGCTGCACGGGCCACTGCTTCGGCGACCACCTGCATTTCGAGACGCGGGTGAACGGTTCGCCCGTGAGCCCGATGGGCTACCTGTAGGCCTGTAGGGTCCGGGCCGCTTGCAGCCCGAGATCTCGATCGGACCGCTGGACCTGCAGACCTTCGGGATCTGCTTCGCGCTCGCCTTCCTGGGCGCCGGCGCGCTCCTGGCGCGGCGCTTCTCCGAGCTCGGGCGGCCCGTGGACTGGGCATACGAGATGGGCTTCGCCGCCCTCATCGGCGGGCTGGTGGGCTCGCGGGTGGACTTCCTGATCCAGAACTACGACGAGGTTTCGGACGACTTCCTCGGCAACCTCCTCTCGGGCTCGGGGCTGGTGTGGTTCGGGGGCCTGATCGGCGGCGCCGCGGGCGTGGTCATCTGGGCGTGGCGGCGTGATTACGTGAACCTGCATCTGCTCGACGTCTTCGCGCCCGCCGGCGCGCTCGGCTACGCCATCGGGCGCGTGGGCTGCCAGCTCTCCGGCGACGGCGACTACGGCCAGCCGTGGGACGGGCCCTGGGCCATGGCGTACCCCGAGGGCACGGT
This sequence comes from Thermoleophilaceae bacterium, assembly GCA_040901445.1. Lineage (GTDB taxonomy): Bacteria > Actinomycetota > Thermoleophilia > Solirubrobacterales > Thermoleophilaceae > JBBDYQ01. Next base: position 9,780 of record JBBDYQ010000005.1, read on the forward strand.
GGCCACCGACGTCCCCGTCCACCCCACCCCGATCTACGAGACGCTGGCCATGGGCCTCCTCGCGCTGCTGCTCTGGCGCCTGCGCGACCGGCTGCGCCCCGGCGCCCTGTTCGCCCTCTTCCTGGTGCTGCACGGCATCGAGCGGCTGCTGGTGGAGTTCATCCGCCGCAACGACGAGCTGGCGCTCGGGCTCACACTGGCGCAGCTCTTCAGCGTGGCGATGATCGCCGCCGGGGCGGCGCTGCTGGTGCGCTGGCGCCGTGACGACGGCAGCCTCGCGGCCCTTCGCTAACCCGATGCGGCAAACGGCCGCGGCATGGACCCGATCGCGGCGGCGGCGCAGAGCGCCAGCGCGACTGCGCCGCCGGCCGCGATGCTCAGGTGGTGGGAGGCGTACAGGCCCGCCACGCCCGCGGCCACCGCAACGAGCGCGCCCGCGCCCATGGCGGCGGCGGGTGTGCGCGCGTGGCGGCGCACCGCGATCGCGGGCGCCACGAGCACCGCGAGCACCAGCAGGTTGCCCAGGCCGCGGGCTCCAATCGCCACGGTGGCTGCGAGCAGCACGAGCAGCGCCAGCCGCACCGCGCCGGCGCGCAGGCCGAGCGCGGCCGCGCCGCGGCCGTCGAAGGCCACCGCGGTGAGCGGACGGTGGAGCGCGACCAGGGCCGCCGCTCCGGCCAGCGTGAGCGCGGCGGTGGCCGCGACGTCGCCGCCGGTGGCTGCGAGCGGGTCACCGAACAGCAGGTCGCCCAGCCGCGGCGGCACGTCGGGCGCGAAGGCGAGGAGACCGCCCAGGCCGAGCAGGCCGGTGACCACCACCGCCGTGGCCGTGTCCGGGCCCGTGCGCTCGTCCTTCGCGACGGCGGTGAGGAGGATGACGGCCGCCAGGATGCCTCCGGCCGCCCCCAGCAGCAGCGGGAAGCCCACCACGGCGGCGAGCACGAGCCCCGGCAGCAGTCCGTGCGCCAGCGACTCGGCGCCGTAGGTGAGGCCGTATCGCAGCACCCAGAAGCCGAGCGCGCCGCCCAGCGCCCCTAGCAGCACGACCTCGGCGAGCGCCCGCTGGCCGATGCCCGATCGCCACGGGTCCAGCAGGGCGTCGGCGACCGCCTCCATCAGTGATCGTGGTGCTGCACCGCGATCGCCCGCACGGGGCCGTCCTCGCCCTCGAGCACCACGATCTCGCTGCCGTAGGTGGCCTCGAGCGTGGCGCGCCCGAGACACTCTGCCGGGGGACCGTAGGCCACCTGGCGGCGGTTGAGGCAGAGCACGCGGTCGAAGGCCCGGGCGCCCTGGATGTCGTGGGTCGAGACCAGCAGCGTGCGCCCCTCGGCTTTCAGCCGGTGAAACAGCGTTCCGATGGCCTCGGCGCTCGCCTGGTCCACCCCGGCCAGCGGCTCGTCGAGGAGCAGCACCGTGGCGTCCTGCACGAGCGCGCGGGCCAGCAGGACCCGCTGGCGCTGGCCGCCGGAGAGCTCGCCGAAGCGCGTGCCCGCCAGGTCCGCCAGCCCGACCAGCTGGAGAGCGTCCCGCGCGGCGTCGCGGTCGGACCGGCGCGGCGGGCGCCACCATCCGCCCCTCGCGAGCGAGCCCATCAGCGCCACGTCCAGCGCGCTGGCCGGGAAGTCGAGCCGGGTGCGCTCGGTCTGGGCCACGTATGCCACGGGGCGCGCGAGCGATGCGCTGCCGGCCAGCGGCGGCAGCTCGCCCAGCAGTGCGCGGAAGAGGGTGGTCTTGCCGCCGCCGTTGGGCCCGAGCACGCCCACGGACTCGCCCGCGCCCGCGGCGAAGTCCACGGCCTCGATGGCCCGACGGCCGCCGTAGCCTGCCGCGAGGCCGCGCGCCTCGACGGTGGCCGGCCTCACCTCCTGCTCCAGACCGTCACGGCTGCGTACACCGCCGCGCCGAGGGTGGCCACTGCGGGTCCCGGTGAGACGTCGAGCCAGTAGGCGAGATAGAGCCCGAGCACGCCCTCGGCGACGGCCAGCGCCACGCTCAGCGCGAGCAGGGCTCCGACCCGGCGTGTGAGCAGCCTGGCCGTGGCCGCCGGCACGATGAAGACCGCGGCGACCAGCAGCGCGCCCACCGCCGGCAGCGCCGCCACCACGGCGAGCGCCACGAGCAGGAGCAGCGCTGCGTCCGCGCGCCGGGACGGGATGCCGAGCGCGCGGCTGCCGGCGGGGTCGAATCCGGTGGCGAACCACGCTCGGCCGAGCATGCCCGTGGCCGCGACGGCGGCCACGGCGGCCGCGCCGCTCGCCGCCACGTCAGACCCCTCGACCCCGACGAGCGTGCCGAACAGCAGCCGGTCCACTCCCGCGCCGGATTCGAGCACGTCGCTGGCCAGCACCACCCCGAGCGCGAGCGCCCCCACCAGCAGGAGGCCGGTGGCCGCGCCGTCACCGCCGGCGCCGCGGCCGGACCGGCCCGTGCGCTCCACGCCGCCCGTATAGCCCAGGGCCACCGCGGCGCCCGCGAGCTGAGGGGCGATGCCGGCGGCGTCGGCCACCACGAGCCCGGGGAAGGTGGCGGTGCCCACCGCGTGGGTGAAGAAGGCCAGCTCGCGCAGCACGATCCACGTGCCCAGCAGCCCGCCCGCGACTCCGAGGAGCGCGAGCTCGGCGAGCGCGGTGCGCATGAACGGCAGGTCGAGCGCGTCGAACGGGGACGGCATGTCGCCATCCTAGATGAGAAGGATTATCGTTACCGCCATGAGCCGCCGCACCGAGCAGCGCCGCGCGATCGTGGACGCCCTCGAGGGCAGCCCGCGCGCGCTCACCGCGCAGGAGCTTCACGATCGCGTGGAGGGCGTGGGGCTCGCCACCGTCTACCGCAACCTCCAGCGCCTCGCGGACCAGGGGGTGGCCGACACGCTGCGCCGCGAGAACGGTGAACTGGCCTTCCTCCTCTGCGGCGGCGGGCACCACCATCACCTCACCTGCCGGATCTGCGGACGCGTCGAGCGGGTACGCGACTGCCGCCTCGACGGCTGGGCCGCCTCCGTGGCGCGCGAGCACGGCTTCAGCGACGTGGAGCATCGCGCCGAGCTCCTAGGCGTATGTTCGAGTTGCGGCTCGCGCTGATCCGGGAATCATCCGGGGGTGAGGTCACGGACGGCCTACCCGGCGGCTGCCGTCGCAGCGCTGCTCCTGCTCGCCGCGGGAGTGAGCGGCGTGGTGTTCGCCGGCGGGCGGCTGGCCTACGACGCCTGGCCGGACGCCCCCGCGCCCGACCAGCCGAAGCGGGTGGAGCCGCTGCGCGGCCGGCTCGCGCCGGCGCTCGGCGAGGATGCTCCCGTGCCGAGGCGGCCGCTGGGCCCGCGCCCGTCCGCCCGCCCGCCGGGATCGCCTCCCGCCGCGCCGCCCCGGGCCGCTCCGGCCCCCCGGGCGGGCCCGTCTCCGCCCGCACGCCCAAGGCGGAGGCGTCCCGGCCACCCGATCCCGCCGCGGCCTGCGCCCCGGACCCCGGTGCCGGCCCCGGTCCCGGCCCCGGCACCCGTGCCTGCGCCGCCAGCCGCCCAGCCCTCCCCGCCGGCCGCCGGCGGGGAGGCGCCGGTTGTGCGCATGCCCGTCAAAATGAAGAAGAAGCGGGCCGGCGCCGGCCCGAAGCAGAAGGACAAGAAGCCAAAGGGCAGCGGACGCCAGTGAACGCAAAGTCGTACATCCGTCGGAATATGCATGCCCGGCGGAACTTCGGTCGATAATCACCCGAATGCGCGCGACCCGGGCATATCTGGCGAGCCTCGGCACCACCGGGCTGCTCGTGCTGGCCGCATTCGTGATCCTCATCGCCGCCAGCGCGCTGCTGGCCTTCAACGGCTGGCCGGGCGAGGAGGCCCCCGACCGGGCCACGCCCGTGCTGATCGACCCGGGGCGCGACCTGGCTCCCGCCGGGGGCCCGCTGCAGGTGGCCGCCGAGGCGGCCGAAGCGGCGGACGACGTTGCCTCGGTCCCCGTGCCTGCACCCGCCGGCGACGGCGGCGGCGACGGTCCCTCCGGCGGCGGTCCCGACGACGGCTCGCCCGGCGACCCGGGCGACCGCGGGCCCGGAGGCGGCACGCCCGGCACGCCCTCCGACCCCTCGCCGCCAGGTGGCGGTGGCGGCGACACGCCGGAGCCGCCCGCTGGCGGCGGCGGTGTCGCCCTCCCCGGTGGCGGCACGCTTCTCCCCCGCGGCGACGTGAGCCTCACGGACGGCCTCGCCGACGGCGTGGAGTCGGCCACGGCCTTCCTCGGCACCGACACCGTCTCGCAGCTCAGCCCGGAGCTGGGCGCGGTGGTCACCGGCACCGGCCAGGTGCTCACCGACCTCGTGCGCGCCCTCGACGGCGCGCCAGCGCCTGCGCGCCGCTAGCAGCCGGCCCGCGCCGCCGCAGCGCGGCGGATGAAGCGCAGCGACTCGCCCTGCAGCTCCGCGTCGTGCTGCAGCGAGCGGTGGTGCCCGCCGGGAAGGACGAGCAGGCGCTTGGGCTCGCCCGCCGCGGCGTGCAGCTCCTGCGAGACGGTCCACGGCACCTTCTCGTCCCCGCGGGCGTGCAGAAGCAGCAGCGCCGTGTGCGGTGAGAGGGCGGCCACGGCGCCCGCCATGTCCAGCGTGGCCAGCCACGGCTCGCAGGCGGCCGTGTCGCAATCGAAGCCGTCGAGGTCGCCGGAGCGCAGGCCGCGCAGGAGATGGTCGGGCGGCGCGGGGCAGATCGCGACGACCGCGGCGACGTCCGGCTCCAGGGCCGCTGCGAAGATGGCCTGGAAGCCGCCCATGCTCGATCCGCGGATCCCCACGGCCGGCGCGTGCTCGCGCAACAGGGCGCACATGGCGAGCACGTCGTCGAACGCCCCGGGTCCGAAGCGACCCTCCGAGCGCCCGTGGCCGCGGGCGTCGAATGCAAGCGCGGCGACCCCGCTGGCCCGCGCCGCGCGCCCGAAGTCGAAGTGGCTCTCCTTCGCCGATCCGGCCCCGTGGAGGATCACGACGCCGCATTCCGGCTCGCCCTCGGGCAGGAAGAGCGCGCAGCTCAGGCCGTCGTGCGTGCCGAGCAGAGGGGGGGCCGGCGTCTCGTGCTTCATAATCGGCGCCCGATCATGGCAGCCGTGAGCACGCTCCCGCAGGTCTTCCCCGCAGGGTCCCGCCTGAACGAGGCCGGGCGCCTCGAGGTGGGGGGCTGCGACGTGCTCGAGCTGGCGCGCGAGTTCGGCACCCCCGCCTACGTGTACGCGGAGGACGACATGCGCGGGCGGGCGCGCGCGTTCACGGAGGCTTTTCGGGCGCGCACCGAGCGCTTCGAGATCGTCTACGCCAGCAAGGCGTTCCCCTGCACGGCCGCGTACCGGCTGTTCGCCGCGGAGGGCCTGTCGTGCGACGTGGCCTCGGGCGGGGAGCTGCACCTGGCGTTGCGCGGCGGGTTCGATCCCGCACGCATCTACTTCCACGGCAACAACAAGAGCGAGGCCGAGCTGCGCTACGCGGTGGAGCAGAGGGTGGGGGTGATCGTGGCCGACTCGTTCGACGAGCTCGAGCGCCTCGAGCGCATCGCTCCGGGCCGGCGGGTCCTGCTGCGGGTCACGCCCGGCATCAAGGCCTCCACCCACTCCTATATCTCCACGGGGCAGGTGGACTCGAAGTTCGGCTTCGGCCTCGATGACGTGCCGCGCGCGATCGAGTCCATCCGCACCCTCGAGCTGTGCGGCGTGCACGCCCACATCGGCTCCCAGATCTTCGAGCTCGAGCCGTTCGAGAAGCTCGCCGAGGTGCTCGGCGAGATCGGCGACTACCCGTTGCTCAACCTCGGCGGCGGGCTGGGCATCGCCTACGCCTACGACGATGCGCCGCCGAGCGTCGAGGAGTTCGCCGAGGCGCTGCTCAAGCGCGCCCCGGAGGGCGTGACGGTGCTCTGCGAGCCGGGCCGCGCGCTCACGGGCAATGCGGGCGTCACCATCTACAGCGTCGGCACAGTGAAGGAGATCCCGGGTGTGCGCACCTACGTGGCGGTGGACGGCGGCATGTCCGACAACCTGCGCCCCATGCTCTACGACGCCCGCTACGAGGCCGAGATCGCCGACCGCTTCGGTGGGGACACGGTCTGCACGATCGCCGGCATGCACTGCGAGTCCGGGGACATCCTGGTGCGCGACGCCACGCTGAGCGACCCCAGGCCGGGCGACGTGCTCGTGATCCCCGCCACGGGCGCGTACGGCCACGCCATGGCCAACAACTACAACGCCGTGCCGCGCCCGCCGGTGATCTTCTGCAAGGACGGCGACGCCCGGGTCGTCGTGCGCCGTGAAACGTACGAGGACCTCGCCGCCCGTGACCTCGTTTAGCGTCGGCCTCCTCGGCCACGGGACGGTCGGGGCGGCGTTCCACTCGCTGCTGGAGGCGCGCGCGGACGCGATCGCCGGAGAGGCGGGCCTGCGGCCGGAGCTGTCGGGCATCCTCACCCGCAGCCGCGGCGACTTCGAGGACATCCTGGAGCGCAGCGACCTGGTGGTGGAGCTGATGGGCGGCACCGAGCCCGCGCGCGAATACGTGCTGCGCGCGATGACGGCCGGCAAGCACGTGGTGACCGCCAACAAGCAGCTGCTCTCCCAGCACGGGGAGGAGCTGTACTCCGCGGCGCGCGATGCGGGCGTCCAGCTGCGCTTCGAGGCGGCCGTCGCGGGCGTGGTGCCGGTCATCCGCGTGATCCACGAGACGCTGGCCGCCGCCCACATCGACCGGGTGCACGGGATCGTGAACGGCACCACCAACTTCATCCTCACCGAGATGGCGCGCACCGGCGCGTCCTACGAGGAGGCCCTGGCCGACGCGCAGCGGCTGGGCTACGCCGAGGCCGACCCCACCGAGGACGTGACCGGCAAGGACGCCGCGGCCAAGATGGCCATCCTCGCGCGGCTGGCGTTCGGTGCCCCCGTCCTGCTCGACGACGTGCCGCACGAGGGGATCGAGCACGTCACCGCCGATGACATCGCCTACGCGAGGGAGCTCGGGCTCTCGCTCAAGCTCATCGGCAGCGCGGAGCGCATCAACGGCGGCGTGTCCGTGCGCGTGTATCCGGCCTTCCTCTACGGGGAGCACCCGCTGGCGTCGGTCAACGGCGCCTTCAACGCCGTCACGATCGAGTCGCCCGCGATCACGGAGATCACGCTGTCGGGCCCGGGGGCGGGCGGCTCGCAGACGGCGTCCGCGGTGCTCGGGGACGTGATCTCGGCCATGATCCCGCCGCCCACGCTGCCGGCGCTGGCCGGCCGGCTCGAGCTCGTCACCGATGTGCAGTCCGCCTTCTACCTCCACATGGAGGTGGCCGACCGGCCCGGCGTGCTGGCCGAGGTGGCCGCCGTCCTGGGCAGTCACGGCGTGTCGGTCAAGTCGCTGGTCCAGCACGGGCTGGCGGAGGACGCGCGGCTGGTGATGGTCATGCACCCGGTGCTGGAGTCCGTATTCGCCACCGCGGTCGAGCAGATCGCGGCGCTCGAGTTCATGCGCTCGCGCCCGCGGGTGATCCGTGTGATCGAAGAGCATTTCGAAGGGGCCCCGGGCTGAGTCTCTGGCGCTACCGCGACCGGCTGCCGGTGGACCCGCTCGTCACCCTCGATGAGGGGGACACGCCGCTGGTGCCGGCGCCCGCGCTGGCCGAGCGCAGTGGCTGCGAGGTCTGGCTCAAGCTCGAGGGCGCCAATCCCACGGGGTCGTTCAAGGACCGCGGCATGACGGTGGCGGTGTCGGCGGCCGTGTCGGAGGGCGCCGAGGCCGTGGTGTGCGCGTCCACCGGCAACACGGCCGCCAGCGCCGCTGCCTACGCCGCGCGGGCGGGCAGGCGCTGCGCCGTGATCGTGCCGGAGGGCAAGATCGCCACCGGCAAGCTCGCCCAGGCGCTGGTGCACGGCGCGCGGGTGGTGGCGCTGCAGGGCAACTTCGACCAGGCGCTCACGCTCGTGCGAGAGCTGGTGGAGCGCCAGCCGATCTCGCTCGTCAACTCCGTCAACGAGTACCGGATCGAGGGGCAGAAGACGGGCGCGTTCGAGGTCTGCGACGCCCTGGGCGACGCTCCAGACGTGCTCTGCATCCCGGTGGGCAACGCGGGCAACATCAGCGCCTGGTGGCGCGGCTTCACCGAGTACGCCGTGGCGCCGCGCATGTACGGCTTCCAGGCTGCGGGCGCGGCGCCGCTCGTGCACGGCGCGCCGGTGGAGTCGCCCGAGACCGTGGCGTCCGCCATCCGCATCGGCAAGCCGGCCCGCTGGGAGGACGCCATGGACGCGGTCACCTCGTCGCGCGGCGAGATCCGCGCCGTCACGGACGAGGAGATCCTCGATGCCTGGTCGTTCCTCGGGGCGAACGAGGGCGTGTTCTGCGAGCCGGCCTCGGCGGCGTCGGTCGCGGGGCTGCTCAAGTACGGCGCCGAGGGCCGCGTGGTCTGTGTGCTCACCGGCCACGGGCTCAAGGACCCGGACACCGCGCTCGGCCGTGCCGCGCCCGTCATCCCGTGCGATCCGTCGATCGACGCGGTGGAAGCGGCGGTGCTCGGCTCGTGAGGCGCCACAGGCTCGTGCGCGTGCCCGCCAGCTCGGCCAACCTCGGCCCGGGCTACGACGCCCTGGCTGCGGCGCTCTCCCTCCACCTCGAGCTGGAGGTGGAGGAGACCGGCGAGTTCTTCGTGCACTCCGACATCGAGGGCACGCCGGGCGATCGCTCCAACCTCTGCGTAAGGGCCTTCGAGGCCCTCCACCCGGCCGACGGGCTCACGTTCCAGATCCGCTCGCAGATCCCGCTCGCGGCCGGGCTCGGCTCGTCGGCGGCGTGCATCGTCGCGGGGCTCACGGCGGCGGACCACCTCTACGAGCTGGACGCGCCGATCTTCGAGGTCGCGCGCGAGCTCGAGGGCCACCCGGACAACGTGGCGGCGGCCATCCTCGGGGGCTTCGTGGTGTGCGCCGGCGACGAGCCCGCCCGCTTCGACCCCACGCCCGGGCTGGAGGGCGTGATCGTCATCCCGCCCGAGCAGGTGGCCACCGCCGACGCCCGCGCGGCCCTCCCCGCCGAGGTGCCGATTGCCGACGCCGTGCACAACGCCGCCCACACCGCGCTGCTCATCCTGGGCCTTGCAGGCGGCGACCTCGACCTCGTGGCCCGCGGCCTGGACGACCGCATCCACCAGCCGCGCCGGGAGCACCTCTACCCGCGCTCGATGGAGCTCGTGCGGCGCGCCCGCGACCTGGGCGCGATCGGAGCCACGATCTCGGGCGCCGGCCCCACCGTCCTGTTCTGGACCCACTGGGACACCACCGCGGGGCTCGTGCAGCAACTCCACGAGGAGGCGCCCGACTGCGACGTCAGCCGGGTGCAGTTCCAGCCGGCCGGGGCCGACGTGCGAGAGCTGTGACGACCTGTGCCCAGTATGGGTGAGCCGCTCGTCGAGGCCGCCGGGGGAGTGGTCGCCCAGGGCGGGCGCATCGCCGTGGTCCACCGGCCGCGCTACGACGACTGGACCCTGCCCAAGGGCAAGCTCGACCCGGGCGAGGACTTCGAGCAGGCGGCGCTGCGTGAGGTGCTCGAGGAGACAGGCCTGGAGTGCCGCATCGTGGAGGAGCTCGGCTCCACGCGCTACGTCGACTCCAAGCACCGGCCGAAGGTCGTGCGCTACTTCCGCATGGAGGTGGCCGGCGGCGAGTTCGCCGTCAACGACGAGGTGGACGAGCTGCGCTGGCTCTCGCCGGAAGAGGCACGCGCGCTGCTCACCTACGTGCGCGACCGCGAGCTGGTCACGGGCTGAGCGCCGCGGGTGACAGGCGGCCCGCCCACGGCCGCGCCTCCTCGAGCTGGGCGGCCAGCGCAAGCAGCACGCCCTCGCCGAGCGGCGGGCCCACGATCTGCACCGCCAGCGGCAGGCCGTCGTCGCCGTGGAACAGCGGCAGCGAGATGGCGGGCTGGCCGGTGACGTTCCAGATAGCGGTGTAGGGCGTGAACTCGCCGGACTTGCGGAACTCGCCCCAGGGGTCGTCCGAGGACGGGTCGAGAGCGCCGATCTCCAGCGGGCGGCGCGCGAGCGCGGGGGTGAGCACCACGTCCCAGTCCGCGCACCACGCGACTATGCGGCGCGCTTCGCGCTGGAGCGTGCCGAGCGCCAGGAGGTAGTCGGTGGCGTCGAGCTCGCGCCCGCGCTCATAGAGCGCCCACGTCAGGGCCTCGACGTCCTCGGGCGCCGGGTCGCGTCCTGCCAGCTTGCCGCCGAGCGCGACGCCCGTGGCGATGTTGCCCGCCCAGATCCGCGTGAAGGCGTGGAACAGGTCGCGGCCCGGATAGGGCGGTGTGGTCTCCTCCACCGTGTGGCCCAGCGACTCGAGCAGCTCGGCGGCCTGGCGGGCGGCGGCGGTGCAGGCCGGGTCCACGCCGGTCTCCAGCAGCGGCGGGGTGAGCGCGAGGGCCACGCGCAGGGGCCCTGGGCGGCGCCCCGCGCTGTGCGCGTAGGGCTCGGGCGGCGGCGGGGCCCAGGTGGCGTCGCCGGGCTCGTAGCCCGCCATCACGTCGAGGGCCGCGGCGCTGTCGGCCACCGTGCGGGCCAGCACGCCGTCGACGGCCAGGAACGAGTCCCCCGACTCGGGGCCGCGGCTCACGCGCCCGCGCGACGGCTTGAGCCCGACCAGCCCGCAGCACGCCGCGGGGATGCGGATGGACCCGCCTCCGTCTGAGCCCTGGGCGATCGGCACCATGCCGGCGGCCACCGCGGCGCCCGCGCCGCCGGAGGAGCCGCCGGGCGTGCGCGAGGGGTCCCAGGGGTTGCGCGTGGGCCCGAAGCGGCGCGGCTCGGTGACGGGCAGGATGCCCAGCTCGGGCGAGTTGGTGCGGCCGCAGAGCACGAAGCCGGCGTCGCGCAGGCGCTTGACGGCGAAGGTGTCGTACCGGGGGATGAAGTCGCCGTAGAGGTCGGAGGCCATCGTGCACGGCGCGCCCTTCTGGGGGTTGAGCTCCTTGATGGCGGTGGGCACGCCGGCGAAGGGGCGCGGGTCGGCGGGCCCGATGGCGTCCGCGGCGGCCAGGGCGCCCTCGGGGTCCAGCCATGTGAACGCGTTCAGCTTCGGGTCGGCCGCCTCGATCCGCGCGAGCGCCGCCTCGGTGAGCTCGCGCGCCGACAGCTCGCCCGCGCGCACGAGCCCGGCCAGCTCGACGGCGGGACGCAGGAGCAGGTCGGCGGGCACGGGCGCAAGACTACGCGCCCGCGCCCGCGGCTCCCTACGCGACGGCGTACCTGGCCGCGGCGAGGTTGGTGCGCGATCAGGCCGGGACGAGCTCCGCGCGCAGGGCCGCCAGCCGCTCGCGCTCTGCGCCGAAGCCCGTGCGGGCCAGCACCTCGTCGGCGAGCGAGAGGTAGTCGGCGCCCAGCCGGGGCCGGTAGTCGAGGATCGACACCGCCCGCTCGGCCGACTCGGCGTAGCGGATGGACTGGCGGATGGCGGTGTCGAAGACCTTGCCGTCGAAGCGCTCGCGCAGCTGATCGAGCGCCTCGCGCGAGTGGACCGTGCGCATGTCGGCGATGTTGAGGAACACGCCGAGCCATTCGAGGTCGGGGTGGAGCGAGTCCTTGGCCAGCTCGATCACCTCGAGCGCCTGCTCCACGCCCTGCATGGCGAAGTACTGTGCCTCCGCGGACAGCAGCGCGTAGTCGGCCGCCACCAGCGCGTTCACGGTCAGCAGCCCGAGCGAGGGCGGGCAGTCGAGCAGCACGATGTCGTAGCGGCGCTTGACCTCGCGCAGCGCACGCTTGAGGGTGAGCTCGCGGCCCATCTTGCCCCCGAGCACGAGCTCCGCCTCCGCGAGCCCGAGGTTGGCGGGGATGATGCCCTCGTACACCGCATCCAGCGCGCGGACGCGCCCGGCGAGCACGTCCGCCAGGGTGGGGTCTGCGTCGCTCGGGACGTCGAAGTAGTCGGACAGGTTGCCCTGCGGGTCGACGTCCACGGCGAGCACCTCGAGCTCCAGCCGCCGGAACACGTCCACGAGCGTGCGCACCGTCGTCGTCTTGCCCGTGCCGCCCTTCTGGGAGAGGATCGCGATCGTGGCCGCCACGGCGGCGACTATACGACCAGCCGCCGGGCCAGGTCGTCGAGCTCCGCCGCGCGCTCCGCCACGAGCCCCTCGCCCTCCCGGACGAGCGCGCGGATGTTGGCCTCGCTCGCGTCGTCCAGCTCGCCGCTCGCCTCGCCGAGACGCGTCTGGAAGCGGGCGTAGCGGTCCTCCGGGAGGAGCTGGCGCAGCTGGTAGTCCACGCTGTCGCTGGCCCCGTCGAAGATCACGTCGATCAGCGGCCGCACCCACTCCAGGCTGCCCCAGCCGCGCGCGTCCTCGTAGCGGATCGGCTCGGTGAGCTCGCCGGTGCCGAGCGAGACGAGGAGGGTGTCCCCCTCCGGGCGATGCCGGCGGACCTCGGCGTAGGCGACCATCGCCGGGTTGGCCGCGTAGACGCCGCCGTCGATCAGCGCGAGGTCGCCCACTCGCACCGGCTCGAAGTACGTGGGCGCCGCCGAGGTGGCCAGCCCGGCGAGCGCCATCGGCGCGTCGTGCTTCGGGTCCGTGCGCGCGCGCGCCGACTTGAACATGTGCGGTCGCCGCTCCTCCAGGGCGTAGGTGGTGACGAGCACGTCGGTGAGCGCCTCGCTGAGGCGCGTGTCGCCGAGGTAGTCGTCCAGCGCGCGCTCGAGCGGCTTCAGCGGATAGCGCTCGTCGAGCAGGCCGCCCAGCGACAGGATCCTGCGCTTGAGCGAGCGCGAGAAGATGCGGGGCCCCTCCTCCACGTAGAGGTCGACGAGCTCGGCCGCCGGGCGCGGGTTGGGGCGGGTGAGGGCCAGCGCGAGCAACCCGCCGGTGGAGGTGCCGGCGATCAGCTCGAAGAGACCGGCGGTCGGGCGGCCGGTGCGCTCCTCCAGGTCGGCGAGCACGAGCGCGGGGATGATCCCGCGCATCCCGCCGCCGTCGATCGCCAGGACGTTCACGCGCTCGGCCACGGCAGGAGTCCTACCCGCCGAGGGGTAGGCTCCGCACATGCGCGTGCTCGTTACCGGCGCGAGCGGCTTCCTCGGCCGCGCCGTCTGCGCCGAGCTGATCGGCCGGGGTAACGAGGTGGCCGCGCTCGTCCGCCGCCCCGGCTCCGAGCCGGATCGCACGCGGGCGGTGGCCGGCGATCTCACCGACGCCGAGGCGCTGGCCGCCGCGCTCGCCGCGGCCGAGCCCGACTGCGTGGTGCACCTCGCCGCCGAGATCGCCACCCAGCGAGACGCCCGCCGGATCGAGGAGGTCAACGTGGAGGGCACGCGGCGCCTGCTCGACGCCTGCCGCGCGGCCGGCTCGCCCCGCTTCCTGTTCGCCTCCACCGTCGTCACCGGCGACGCGCAGGGCGAGCTCCTGGACGAAGGGTCCATCCTGCCGGTGGAGACCGTCTACGGACGCTCGAAGCAGCAGGGGGAGGAGCTGGTGCGGGAGTCGGGGCTGGAGGCGGTGGTCATCCGCCCGTCGCACGTCTACGGGCCGGGCGGCTGGTTTGCGAGCGACATCGTCGCGCGGCTGCGCCAGCCGGGGCGCTTCGTGGTCGTGGGCTCCGGCGACAACCTCTGGGACGTCGTGCACGTCGATGACGTCGCCCGGGCGATGGCGGACGCCGCGGAGAGGGCGCCGGCCGGAAGCACCTACCACGTGGTGGACGACGTGCCCATCCGCTACCGCGACTTCCTCGCCCTCACCGCGGAGGCGCTCGGGCTCGGGCCGCCCCGCGGCGTGCCGGCCTGGCTGGCGCGGATCGCCGCGGGCCGTGACCCGGTGGCCGCGGTCCTGCGCTCCGCCCGCTCCTCGAACGCGCGGATCAAGGAGGAGCTGGGGTGGGAGCCGCGCTTCGAGAGCGCACGCGAGGGCGTGCCGGACGCCGTGGCCGGCCTGCCCGACTGACCGTCAGGCCGGGGGCGTCGGCGGGAGCTTGCCGGCGGCGGCCTGCGCCAGCGGCCCCCCCGGCGCGCCCGTCGCGGGAGGACCAGGCGGTGCCGGCGGCCGGTCGCTCAGGCGCGACGGCCACCACGAGCGCTCGCCCACCAGCCGAACGATGGCCGGGACCATGATCGTGCGGACGAGGAAGGTGTCGATCAGCACGCCCAGCGCGACGGCGATGCCCATCTCCACGAGGATCGTGATCGGGATCGAGGCGAGCGCGGCGAACGTCCCCGCGAGGATGATGCCGGCGCTGGTGATCACGGGTCCCGTGGCGGCGAGCGCCCGCAGCACCCCCTCGTGCGTGCCGTGCACGCGCGACTCCTCGCGCACGCGGTCCATGAGGAAGATGTTGTAGTCCACGCCGAGCGCGACCAGGAACATGAATGCGAAGGTGGGCAGCTGCGGGTCGTAGCCGGTCTCCCCGAGCACCACCTCGAAGAGCACCAGCGAGATGCCGAGCGTCCCGAAGAAGGACACGATCACCGTGCCGATCAGATACAGGGGCGCGACCACCGCGCGCAGCAGCAGCATGAGGATCACGAGGATCACGAGCAGGATCACGGGCACCACGAGCTGGAGGTCGCGCTGGGCGGTCTCGCGCAGGTCGAGCTGGGCGGCGGACGTCTCCCCCACGAGGCCGCGCAGGTCGGGGCCGAGGTCGGCGATGGCGTCGCGCATCACCACCACGCGGTCGAGGGCGGCGTTCTCGTACGGGTCGTCCTCGAACGTGTAGTTGAGCGAGACGACCCGCCCGTCGGTGGACTCGTCGGGGGCGCCGGCGACGCCGGCCACTCCCTCGATGCCGTCCAGCCGTTGCATGACCTCGGCCACGTCCGCCTCGCGCACCGGCCCGTCGCCGCGTTCCACGAGCACGCTGAGCGGGGCGAGCGCGCCGGCGGGGAAGCTCTCGGCGAGCTGGTCGAAGCCGCGCGTGGAGTCCACGTCGCTGCGGAACTGCGCGAGGAAGTCCCCGGACGACTCGTAGCTCGTGAGCCCGATCGCGCCGATGCCGAGCGCCACGACCGAGACGGCGAGCGCAAGGCCCGGGCGGCGCAGCACCCGGCCGCCCACGCGCCGCCAGATGCCCTCGCGCTCGCGGACCGACGGGTGGCGGTCCTCGAGCTTCGTCGGGAGCGTGAGCGGCCCCAGGCCGGGCAGGAGCTGCGGCTGCGCCGGCTGCTCGGGCCGGTACTCGACGAGCTTGCGGCTGGGCCAGAAGCCGCGCCGGCCGACGATCGCGAGCAGTGCCGGGAGCAGCGTGAGCCCGGCGGCCAGCACGAGCACGATGCCGATCGCGTTGATGGGGCCGAGGTTCCGCGTGGAGCCCAGGTCGGCCACGAGCAGCGCCAGCAGCGCCGCGGCCACGGTGAGCCCGCTTGCCGTCATGGCCGGGGCCGCCCGCGGGAGCGCGGCGCGCAGCGCCTCGTGATGGTCCTCGGTGCGGCGCAGCTGCTCCGCGTAGCGCGCCACCAGCAGCAGGCAGTAGTCGGTGCCGGCGCCGAACATGAGGACGAGGAGCAGCGCGGTGGCCACGTCGGTCACCTGCAGCCCGCCGTCGGCCAGGAGGTAGACGATGCCGCCGGCGACGCCGTAGGCGAATCCCACCGTCGTGAGCGGGACGAGCGCGATCAGCGGCGAGCGGTAGATCGCGATCAGCAGCCCGAGCACGAGGAACGCGGTCACGAACAGCAGGCGCGTCTCGCCGCGCTCGAACTCCGACTCGAAGTCCACCTCCAACGCCGCGTCCCCCGTGACGTTCACCGCGAGCCCGTCGCGCTCGCCGATGCCCACGATCTCGCGGATCTCCTCCACCGGCCCCTCGAGCTCGGCCGGGTCGTCGGTGGGGAAGCCGATCGAGGTGAGCGCGGTGTCGCCCTCCTCCGACACGAGCCCCGGCGGGGCCATCGGCGCGAAGCCGGCGAAGGGCTCGCCGGTGGAGCCCTCGACCTGCGCGAGCCGCTCGGCGTCCGCCAGCGTGCGCCGCTGGTCGGCCTCGGTGAGCCCTCCGTCGCGGTGGTATACGACGAGGGCCGAGCGGCGGGGCGGGTCGCCGCGCGGGAAGCGCTCCTTCAGCAGGTCCGCGACCTGGCGGCTCTGGGTGGCCTCGGGCAGCGAGCTGGCGTCGTCGTCCACGGTGACGTCGGCGAGCTTGCCCTGGAGCGGCCCGAACACGCCCACCAGCACGAGCCAGCAGACGAGCACCACCCACTTGGATCGCCGCCCGGTGGCGACGCGCGCGAGGAGTCCGAACATGCCTGCCCATGCTCTCCGCGGGCAACCGGGGCGTCAAGTCCGTTGCGGCACCGTAAGGGACGGGTTAGGTTGCCGGGGATGGGCTCGCCAGCGCAGCACTTCGACGCGGTGGTGGTCGGCTCCGGCTTCGGCGGGTCGGTGGCCACCTACCGCCTGGCCGAGGCGGGACGGACCGTGTGCCTGCTCGAACGCGGCGGGCCGTACCCTCCGGGCTCGTTCCCGCGCACGCCGACGCAGATGCGCACGAACTTCTGGGATCCGACGCAGGGCCTCTTCGGCCTGTTCGACTTCTGGTCGTTCGCCGGCCTCGACGTGCTGGTGTCGAGCGGCCTGGGGGGCGGCTCGCTGATCTACGCGAACGTGCTGCTGCGCAAGGACGAGGCGTGGTTCGCGCGCGAGGACACCAGCGGCGCCGGCCGCGAGTACTGGCCGGTCACGCGCGCGGACCTCGACCCGCACTACGACCGGGTCGAGGCCATGCTCGCGCCGCAGAGCTACCCCATGGAGCACGAGCCCTACGCGAGCACGCCGAAGACGCGCGCCTTCCTCGACGCCGCCCGGCGGGCCGGGCGCGAGGCCTTCCATCCGCCGCTCAACGTGCTCTTCGGCAACGAGGGGGAGGCCCCGGTGCCGGGCACGCCGATCGTCGAGCACGAGCCCAACCTGCACGGGGCGCCGCGCTTCACCTGCCGGCTCACGGGCGAGTGCGACCTGGGCTGCAACTACGGCAGCAAGAACTCGCTCGACTTCACGTATCTGTCCGCCGCCGCCCGGCTGGGCGCGGACATCCGCACGGGCTGCGAGGCGCGGGTGATCGAGCCCCGCCCGGAGGGGGGCTACACGGTCCGCTACATCGCCTACGACCCCGATGCCGACGGCGAGGCGGTGGACCTCTTCGACCCCGCGCGCGTCTCGCACACGCTCACCTGCGACCGGCTCGTGCTCGCCGCCGGCACGCTCGGCACGGTGAGGCTGCTGCTGCGCAACCGCGCAGCCTTCCCCCGCCTGAGCCGCCGGCTCGGGACCCGCTTCTGCGGCAACGGCGACCTGCTCACCTTCGCCCTGAAGTGCAGTGAGGAGCGCGACGGCCGGCGGGTGCCGCGCACGGTCGACCCCACCTACGGCCCGGTGATCACGAGCGCGATCCGCTACGCCGACGAGAACGAGGGGGCCGAGGGGCGCGGCTTCTACATCGAGGACGGCGGCTTCCCGGCGTTCGCCACATGGCTCATCCAGGCGGCGGAGATGCCGGGCGACATGTGGCGGTTCCGGCACACGCTGGCGCGTCTCCTCAGGGAGCGCCTGCGCCGCGACCGCTACCGCCACACGGGGCGCAGCGCGATGCTGGCGGCGCTGTTCGGCTCAGCCGAGATGTCCGCCGGGCTGCTGCCGATGCTGGGCATGGGCCGCGACGTGCCGGACGGGCGGATGTACCTGCGCCACAACCATCTGCGTGTGGACTGGCGCAAGGGCAGGCCCGGGCGCCTGTCCCGCCAGGGCCGCTCGAGCCCCTACTTCGAGCGTCTCCGCGACGCCTGCCACGAGCTCGCGGACGCGCTCGGAGCCGAGTTCCGCGACGCCCCGCTCTGGTTCCTCAGTCGCGTCATCACCGTCCATCCGCTGGGCGGCTGCCCGATGGGCCGCCACGAGGGCGAGGGTGTCGTGGACGCCTGGGGCGAGGCTTTCGGGCATCCTGGGCTCCATGTGGTGGACGGCGCGATGATGCCCGGGCCGGTGGGGGCCAATCCGAGTCTGACGATTGCCGCGCTCTCCGACCGGGCGGCCGACCGCATCCTGGAAAGGGAGCGGCCCGCGTGAGCGGCGTGGCGTTCACCGAGGAGATGCGCGGCCACGCATGCTTCGGCGAGGGCGACTTCGCGCGCGGGCACGCCGAGGGCCGCGAGTCCGACACCGAGCTCATGTTTCACCTGACGATCGAGATCCCCGACGCGGCGGACCTGGCGGCGGACGCCCCGGCCACCGGCTGGGTGGGCTGCCACGCGCTCGGCGGGCGGCGCGAGGTCGAGCGCGGCGTCTTCAACTGCTTCGTGGACGCGGCCGACCCGGACGCGCGGAAGAACATGCTGTACCGGCTCTGGTTCAGCGACGGGGTGGGGCGCCCGCTCACACTCGCCGGCTTCAAGGTGATCGCCGACGGCGGGGCGCTCGACGTGTGGCCTGACACGTCCACGCTCTACACCCGGGTGCGGCGCGGCCACCTCGAGGCGCACGAGGACGAGGGCGCGGAGCTCGTGGCGGCGGGCATCCTCCACATCCGCAAGCGCGACTTCGCCCGCCAGCTCACCACGTTCCGGGGCCGGGGCGACATGCGCGGCGACCGGGCAGCCGCCCTGGCGCGCTTCAACATGGGGTTCGCGGGCCAGCTGTGGGACGTCTACGGCGGTAGCGGCGCCGTGCGCCGGCGCCGGGCGCGGCAGGTCACACCGGGCTGACCGGCAGCAGGCGCCCGGCGTGGGCGTCCCAGAGCCCGCCGACCCACAGCAGACCAAGGCGGCGGAGCGCGGCGGAGCGGCCGCCCGGCCCTTCCGCCTGCAGCGAGCGCAGCTGGCCCAGCACGCCGGCGGCGCCGAGGCGCACCAGCCCCTCGGCCTGCAGCTCGGCGCCCTCGGCGCCGGCGTCGACGTGGCCGCTGACGATCCGCAGGCGCAAGGTGCCCGCCTGGCGCAGGACTCCACGCTCCACGCGCCGTTCCCCCGCCAGCGTGAGCGGCCGGCCGTCTCCGTCGTGGAAGTGCAGGCGGTAGCGCACGCGCTTGCGCCGGAAGTCCCCGTCGTCGGCCAGCACCTCGACCTCGCCGTCCTCGATCGGGCGCGCGCCGCCGAGCAGCGGGCTCTCCACCTCGCCGGACACCCGGGCGGCGTGGTCCAGGTCGGCGATGAACGCGTCGAGGTCGTCGATGTCCACCCGCAGTCCCAGCTTCAGCGGCGACCCGTCGTCGAGCGAGCCGGTCAGCCGCTCGTCGAAGCGCACGCGCGCCCCGGGCTCCCGCGGGCGCGACGGCGCCGGAGTCAGCGCGATCCCCTCCTCGGCGCACCACTCACGCGCCGCTGCCACGCCCCGCTCGACCGCCTGCGTGAAGCGGTCGGGGTTCATGTTGAGGAGGTAGTGGAGCGGCACCTCCGCGCGCAGGAGCTTCACCTCGATGGGGCGCCCGAACTCGCCCGCCTCCCCCCGCTCGAGCGCCGCGTTGCTCTCCTCGATCCGGCGCAGGATGCGGCGGAAGTGACCGTTGGCCGCCGTCTCGATGATCCCGAAGTAGTTGCCGAGGAAGCCTCCGCGCCACTCGCTCAGCTCGCTGACGGTCCAGATCGCCCAGATCTCGTCGGCGCCCCGCCGGATCGCCTCCTCCACGTTCGCGTCGGAGATGTAGACCGCGTCGATGTAGGTGTCGCCGTCCACCTGCACCGGCGGGAACCACATCGGCAGCGACACGCATGAGACGAGCAGGTCCTCTGTGAGGCGGCCGGGGGTGATCACGTCGAGCTCGTGGCGGCTGAAGTTGTAGGTGTTGAACGTGGCCTCGAGCCGCGAGGAGCGGATCGCGTCGAGGTCGAGCCCCCAGTGGGGGAAGATCCGCTCGCGCAGCGCGCCCAGGCTCGTCATCGACTCGCCCGTCAGGGGCCGCATGAAGGCGCGCCAGTTGGGCTGGACCATGCGGTGGGCCGGCAGGCCGCGCCAGTTGTCGGCGACGTCGGTCCCGCTCATCCCCTGGCACAGCATCGCGAGGTTGAAGACGCCGCCGCTGGCCCCGTCCACATGGTCGAACTCGAGCCCCGCCTCGTCGAGCCACACCTGGAGCACGCCCGCCTGCAGGGCGACCTTGAGGCCGCCGCCCGCGAGGATCAGCGAGCGCCGTCTCTCGCCCGGAGCCGTCATGCGGCGACTCTAACGCAGGTCCCCCGTGCCCTAAGATCGCCGCCGGAGCCAGGATGGGGCAACCCCGACGTAAGCCAACAGAGCGCGAGGCCTTGCGGCGCCGGCTGCCGGTGTCCGCCGCTGCACGCCGGAGGACCCGCCTGCTCGGCGCCTTCGCCGGGTCGAGCGTCGTCATCCTGTTCGGCGCCGAGGCGGTGCGGGTGTGGCGCCTCGGAACGCTCCCGCTCACCCGTGGCGACACCGACTCCCTGGTGAGGCGGCGCTGGACTCCGCGCCAGGTCTTCCGGGTCCTGCGCGAGGGCTACCGGATGAGCGCGACCCGCGAGAACGCCATCTTCACCATGGCCGGCTCGTTCGTGCTCACCTTCGGGATCACGCGCGGGATCACGTACTCGATCCGCACCCGCGGCGGCCTGGGGCCGATCCGCGACATCAGGACGCGGTCGGGTCGCCACATCCACCACTTCCTCCCCGGCATGGTGCTGGCGATGCTCGCCGGCGGCACGGCGATCGCGTCGAGCGGAGAGGAGCCCAAGCGCTGGCTCGCGCTGCCGTTCGGCACGGGCATCGCGCTCGTGCTCGACGAGGCCGCCCTTCTGCTCGAGCTCGAGGACGTCTACTGGTCCGAGGAGGGAGTGCTCAGCGTGCACGCCGCGTTCGCGGCGCTCGGCCTGCTGGCGGCGCTCGCCTACGCCTCGCGCGTGGTGCGGGCCGGACGACCGAGCCTCGAGGTGGACTGGGAGACCGCCGCGCGCGCGTTCGACCACCTGCAGATGCTGCCCGGGCACGAACGCTGAGGGCGGCGGTCTAGGAGGCTGTCTCAGAACCCCGGGTGTGCGGCTGGCATGCGCCGGATCAAGCGGGGCAAGGACGCAGGATCCCGGGCAATGCAGAGCATTGGCGGGGTCCGAGGACGCAGCATCCGCGCCGATCCGCCGCCGCCAGACGTGCGCGGGGGGTTCTGAGACAGCCTCTAAGAGGCGCCCGCGCGGACCGCCTCGAGGATGGCCTCCAGGGACGGGTTGTCCGCCGGGTCGGCGTTGTAGTGCGCGAGCACCACCGCTCCGCCGCGGGCCACCACGAACGTGCCGGGACGCTGGGCGTGGGGGTCGGGCTTGCCCGGAGCGCCGCCCGTGCGCACCGCCTTCAGGAAGCTCAGCGCGACCTTCGGGCTGACGTAGTCGCGCGCCTGGCCGCGGTCGAGCCCCACGGCACGGTAGGCGTCGCGCT
Source organism: Thermoleophilaceae bacterium (assembly GCA_040901445.1). Taxonomy (GTDB): domain Bacteria; phylum Actinomycetota; class Thermoleophilia; order Solirubrobacterales; family Thermoleophilaceae; genus JBBDYQ01. The sequence goes on from JBBDYQ010000005.1 coordinate 31,125, forward strand.
GCGGGTCGGCGAGGCAGTCGAAGGGCACGTCACGCCGGTTGCAGTAGTTGCGGGTGGGCTGGGCGCGGTACTGGAAGACGGCCACGATGTCGCCGCCGGCGGCCCGGATCTCATCCTCTGCCCGGCCCAACTGGACCAGGTGCTCCTTGCAGAACGGTCAGCCGAAGTGGCGCATGAACGCGATCACGAGCGACGAGCTCGTCCAGCGATCGCTGAGCGCCACGGGGCCGTCGACGGACTCCACCTCGAGGGTGGGGAACGGATCGCCTTGCGCGAGTTGCGGGGCGGTGACTTCGCGTGCCATGCAGCGATCCTAACCGGCCGCGGGCGTACACTGAGATCTCCACCCGTCGCGCGCCCGCTCGGAGAAGGCGCGGATCCCGAGGAGGAAGCCACATGCGGTACGTGTCCACGCGGGCGTATCGTCCGCTCCGCCGGCCCCGCACGGTCGAGGATCGCGACGCCTGCGCGCTGTTCGCCCAGGTGCGAAGGGACGCCACCCCCTCGCATGAGCCCGTGGAGGCGGCGCTGGCCGCACTGCGAGCCATGCTGCACCGCGCCGGCAACGTGGACGGCCAGGGCGACGGCTGCGGGCTGCTGCTCGACATCCCGCGCCGGATCTGGTCCGAGGAGGTGCGCGCCGGCGGCCACGCGCCCGAGCTCGCTCTCGACCCGTCGTTCTGCGTGGCGCACCTCTTCCTCGCACGCGGGCGCGACGTGGCGGAGCTGCAGGCGGCGGCGCGCGAGCTCATGGCCCGCTCGGGGTTGCGGGTGCTCGCCGAGCGCACCGACGCCGTGGACCACACGGCCCTCGGCCACGCCGCGCGTGAGGAGGAGCCGGTCTTCTGGCAGGTGGCCGGGGTGATCGAGGAGGAGCGGCTCTGCTTCGAGCTCACCCCGGCGCTCGAGGAGCTGGGCCTGCACGTGGCATCGCTCTCGACGTCCACCTGCGTCTACAAGGTCATGGGCGACCCCGCCGTGTTGGGCGCCTACTTCCCCGACCTCTCCGATCCCCGGGCGGAGACCGCCGCGGTACTCGGCCACAACCGCTACTCCACCAACACGTGGCCGTCGTTCGAGCGCGTGCAGCCGTTCGGCGTGCTCGGCCACAACGGGGAGATCAACACGGTCGCCAAGCTGCGCCAGGAGGCGCGGATGCTCGAGGTTCCGCTTCCCCCGGGAGGCTCGGACTCGCAGGACCTCAACCGCGTGGTGGAGGCCCTGATCCACCGCGGCGGGCTGTCGCTGGTCGAGGCGCTGGAGCTCGTGCTGCCGCCGATCGTGAACGAGGTCAAGGGCATGCCGGAGGAGCTGCGCGGCTTCTCCATGTACCTGCGCCAGGCCTTCGGCCCGTTCGCCCAGGGGCCCGTCGCGCTGCTGGCTCGCCACGGCGACGAGTGCGTGTTCTCCGTCGACGCCCTGGGCCTGCGGCCGCTCTGGCTGGTGGAGACGCGCGACGCGTTCTGCTTCAGCTCGGAGCCGGGCGTGGTGGCGCTGGAGGACTGCGTCGCCGACCCGCGCCCGCTCGCGCCGGGGGAGAAGGTGGCGGTGCAGATCGACCGCGGCCGGCACCGCGCCCGCCTGCGTCCCCACCACGAGCTCCAGCGCCTGGCCGCGGAGCGCTGGCTGGCCCGGGCGGGGGGCCCCACGTTCGCCGGCTACACGCGCGCGATCCCCACCGGCGGGCCGCGCGAGGGCGCGGAGATCCCGGGCTATGCGAGCGCGGGCCCGTCCGAGCCGGTGCGGGTGGAGCAGCGGGTGCTGGGCGGCCTGGGCTGGCAGCAGCAGGACATGAAGCTCGTGCAGCAGATGGCCAACACCGGGCAGGAGCCGATCGGCTCGCTGGGCTACGACGGTCCCCTGGCCTGCCTGTCGCCCGGGCGCGAGAACCTGGCCGACTACTTCAAGGAGTCGGTGGCGGTGGTCACCAACCCGGCGATCGACCGCGAGCGCGAGGTGGAGCACTTCTCGTGCAGGGCGGTGTTCGGCCACCGTCCCGGGGCGCGCGCCCTCGATCCCGAGCCGCGCACGGTGGAGATCGCCTTCCCGATCGTGCTGGGCGGCCACCACGACCTCGCCCCGCTGTCCGACCGCGACTACCGCGGCGTGGCGCGCGAGCACAAGACCTACCTGCTCGAGGACCTGTGGGAGGAGTTCCGGGGTCGCGCGAGCGTGCTCGACATCTCCTGCCTCGAGGCCGAGACCACCGAGGGTGCGGTGGTGCGCCTGAGGCAGGAGGCCGCCCAGGCGGTGCGCGGCGGCGCCGAGCTGGTGGTGCTCTCCGATCGCACCGCCTTCGAGGGCGACCGCCGCTACCTCGACCCCCACCTGGCGCTGTCGGCGGTGGACGCCGCCCTGCGCGAGCACTGGGTGGAGCCGGGCGAGCCCGGCCTGCGGCGGCGCTGCGGCGTGGTGCTGCGCAGCGGCGCGGTGCGCAACGTGCACGACGTGATGCTCGCGCTCGGCCTGGGGGCCGACGGCGTGTGCCCGTACGTGCTGGTGGAGGTGGCGTGCATGGACGACTACCGCGCGGACATCGGCAACCTCTGCTCCGCGCTGCGCAAGGGCATCGAGAAGGTCATCTCGACGATCGGCATCCACGAGGTGCGCGGCTACGCGCGGCTGTTCTCCTCGATCGGGCTCAGGCCGGAGCTGCAGGCCATCTTCGAGACTCCCGGCTACGGGGGCTCGGACGCCGGCGGCACGGGCTTCGCCGAGCTCGACGCCGATGCCGCGGAGCGCCGCCGCATCCTCTCCGGCGAGGGCGAGGACGCCAAGCCGGCCAAGACGTTCCGCTTCTACCCCAAGGTCTACAAGGCGGCCATCGCGGCGGCCAACGGCACGGCGCCCTATGACGAGTACTCGCAGCGCGTGCGCGAGCTGGAGCTCGAGCACCCCATCTCGCTGCGCCACATCCTCGACCTGAAGTCCGACCGCCCGCCGTCGAAGAAGGCGTCAGACCCCTCCGTGGGCGGCCACTCCTATCCGCTCGTGATCTCGTCCATGAGCTTCGGGTCGCAGGGCGAGGTGGCGTACCGCGCGTATGCCGAGGCGGCCAAGCGGGCCGACATCGTGGCGATGAACGGCGAGGGCGGCGAGATCCAGGACATGTACGGCCGGTACCCGCGCTGGCGCGGCCAGCAGGTGGCCTCGGGCCGCTTCGGGGTGACCAGCGAGATGATCAACTCGTCCTACCTGGTGGAGATCAAGATCGGCCAGGGGGCCAAGCCGGGGGAGGGCGGCCACCTGCCCGCGCGCAAGGTCACGGAGAAGGTGGCGCAGGCGCGCAACGCGTCGCCGGGCACCGACCTGATCTCGCCGTCGAACAACCACGACCTGTACTCGATCGAGGACCTCGCGGAGCTCATCGACGAGCTGAAGACGGCCAACCCGGACGTGCGCGTGTCGGTGAAGGTGCCGGTGGTGCCCAACATCGGCACGATCGGAGTGGGCATCGCCAAGGCGGGCGCCGACATCGTCACGCTGTCGGGCTTCGAGGGCGGCACGGGCGCGGCGCGCACCCACGCGCTGCGCCACGTGGGCCTGCCGTCGGACATCGGCACCCGGGCCGTGCACCTCGCGCTGATGGAGGCGGGCGTGCGCGACCGCGTGGAGATCTGGGCCGACGGCGGCTACCGCCACGGCTGGGAAGTGGTCAAGCTCCACTGCCTGGGCGCCAACCGCGTGGGCTTCGGCACGCTCGCGATGGTCTCGCTGGGCTGCACGATCTGCCGGGGCTGTCAGCTCGACACCTGCCATGTGGGCATCGCCACCCAGATCGAGACGATCGAGGAGGCCGAGCTCAAGGGGCTGAAGAAGTTCACCCCGCAGGAGTACGAGCGCGCCGCCGAGAGCTGCGCCCGCTTCTTCACGGCGATGGGGGAGGAGGTCGCCTCGATCTGCGCCTCGCTGGGATACGAGCGCGCGCAGGACCTGGTGGGCCGCTCGGACCTGCTCGTGCAGGCGCGCGCGGCCGACCGCGTCGACGTGGCCGGCCTCATCCGCCCGCTCGAGGAGTTCGTCGAGCTCGAGCCGCTCGACCTGCCGCGCCCGGCGGACGAGCGCGCCGAGCCCGACCTGGTGCTCGCGCGGCCGATCCGGATGCCGGCCGACCCGCGCGGCACGCGTGTGCTCGGCACGGGCGCCGCGGGACAGCTGGCGCGCGGCCGGATCGCGGGCACGCTGCCGGCCGGGTCGGCGGCCGGGGCAACCGAGCAGCTGCGCTTCGCCTCCGGCGGCCAGGGGCTCGCCGCGTTCAACGTCCACGGCCTGGACGTCACGGTTGAGGGCGTCGCCCAGGACGGGGCCGCCAAGGCCATGCTCGGCGGCAAGGTGGCGGTGATGAAGGGCGTGGGCGCGAGCGAGCGGCGCGTGGGCGGCTCCGTGGGCAAGTCGTTCGCGTACGGCGCCCAGCGCGGCCGGCTGTTCGTGCAGGGCGACGCCGACTCGCGCTTCTGCATCCGTCTCTCGGGCGCGGACGTGGTGGTGGGCGGAGAGCCCGCGGAGCCGCTGCGCGACGAGCTCGGCTGCGTGGCCGACCGCGCGAACCTCAAGGGCTTCGCGTTCGAGTACATGACTGCGGGCCGCGCCGTGGTGCTGGGCGACCCCGGCCCGTGGTTCTGCGCCGGCCAGACCGGCGGGCGCGTCTATCTCCGGCTGGATCCCGCGCGCGGCCTGGACCGCGAGGCGCTCGAGCGCCGCCGCGGCAAGGGGGCGAAGGTGGAGCTGGTGGAGCTCGACGCCGAGGGCGAGGCCGACGTGCGCGAGCTGCTCGGCGGCTACGCGGACGAGCTGCGCGCGACCGACCAGGCGGACGAGGCGGAACGCGTCCTCGCGCTTGCGCGGGATGCCGCGCGCCACTTCCTCATGTCCATCCCTCAGGCCGGGCAGACCGACCCGTCGGTGTCCACGGAGTAGCTGCGGGTAGTCCTCCGCGCGGGGCCGCGGTTCTGTGAGACGCGACGGGCCCGCCATCCTGGCGGGCCCGTGGGTGAGCTTCGTGCCCCGGGGCGGCGGCGCTACGGACGGCCGCCCGGCACGCCCTCGGGCGGGCCGCCCGGCGTGCCCTCGGGCTTGCCGCGCGGCGTGCCGGCCGGCGGGCCGCCCTGGCCCTGGGGCTCGTCCGCATCGGGCTCGGGGGTCGCGGGCGGACCCGGGTTGCCGTCGCGCTGGGCCTGCTCGCGGGCGTGCTGGCGGGCGCGCTCGGAGGTCTCCTCGCCGAACTGGCGCCGCTGCTCGGGCGTGGCGTTGCGCTGCTCCTGGGCGCGCTCGGAGGTCTCGCGGCCGAACTCGCGGCCCGCGGAGTCGCCGGAGCCGTTCTCCTCGCCGGCTTCCGAGCTTCCGCGGTTCTCCTCGGCGCGGGCGCGGCCCTCGGCGGAGCGCTCCTCGCCCCGCGCCTGGCCCTGCTCGCCGCGCTCACAGGCGCCGCGGGCCTCCTCGGGCAGCGGCATGCCGCGGGCGGCCTCGGCCACGCGGTGGCCGAACGCGCAGTCGCGCTCGGAAGGCGGCGTGGCGTCGATGATCGCCTGGACCTCCTCGGAGCGGCCGCGGTCGGCGGGCTCGCCGTCGTCCTGGTTGGGCAGGCTCACGCCTGCGCGGTCGAAGGCGTCGGACGCGGGGTCCGGCAGGTTCACGCCGGCCACGGCCAGGCTGGCTGTCGCCAGCAGCAGGGCGCCGGTGGCGGCGCCGAGGCGAACGGCGATTCGGGTGGGAAGCATGCTTCTCCTCGTTCGGGTGGGGGTCGGCGGGTGGGTTGCCGGGCGCTCGCTCGCCATGGCGGCGAGGAGGTGCTCGCGCAGCTCCGGCCGCGGCTCCTGCACGTAGGTCGCCCGCGCATGCGCGAGCAGCTCGGCGAGCTCCTCCTCACCCTCCACGGAGCGGCCTGCCAGCAGGCGGTCGATATCGCGGTCGTCGAGCATCTCGCCCTTACAGCGCCCCAAGGGACGAAAGGGTTACGGCCCCCCGTTCGAGGGCGCGCCGGGCAGCGGCCAGGCCCCGTCGCTGCAGCTGCTTCACCGCGCCGGCGGAGCGCCCGCTCAGCTCGGCCACCTGCTCGACGGTGAGATCGCCGAACAGGCGCAGCAGCAGCACGTCGCGCTGGTCGGCCGACAGCTGCGCAAGCACGCTCCGCACGCGCTCGGCGTCGATGCGGCCGAGCGCCTCCTCGGCGGCGTCTGGCGCCGGCGGTCCCGGTTCGCCGGGATCGGCGTGGGGATCGACGGGCCGGCGGGCGCGCCGCCGTCGCTCGTCGAGCAGCCGGTTGCGGGCGATCCTGAACGCCCAGGCTCGGAACTCGCCCTCGCCCCCGTCGAAGCGGGGCAGGTCGCGCACGACCTGAAGCAGCGTCTCGGCCAGCACGTCCTCGGGCTCCGCCGCGCCGCGTGCGCGCAGGTAGCCGAGCAGGGCGGGCGCGAGCTCGTCGTGGATCGCCGCCCAGGCGGAGTCCCCGCCGGCGCGGGCCGCGGCCAGGACGGACGGGAAGGTCGGGCCGAATGCCACCTACGTCCTGCAACGCGTGGGCTGCCCGTAAGTCGGGTGGTTTCGTGACGAGGGCCCCGTTGCCGGGGCCCTCGATCCTCCCTCGGCCGTGCGGCGAGCGCCGCTAGCCCACCGCGAGATTCCCGCGGGCCGCCTCGGCCTCGCGGTCATCGGTGAGGCTGATGAAGTACAGCCGGAAGCGTCCGATGGCGATCTCGTCGCCGTCGCCGAGCTCATGCCAGTCGACACGGTCTCCGTTGAGGAAGACGCCGTTGAGGCTGCGGTCGTCGAGGATGCGGGCGGTGCCGTCCTGCCGATGGATGAGCGCGTGCCGCCTCGACACCGTGGGGTCGTCGAAGCGCACCTGCGCGGAGAGGCTGCGGCCGAGACGGGTCCACTCGTCCTCGAGCACGACGACGGTGATCTTGTCGCCCGCCGCGAACGCGACGTACTCACCCGGGTCTTCGAGCGAGTCGCGCGTCTCGTCGAGCCAGTCCGGCGACTCGACCTCCGTCGTGGACGGCTCGTCGAGCATCTCGGCAAAGCCGAAGAGCGACGATCGCTTGAAGCTCGCCGACCCGCAGTGGGGGCAAGCCGGGATCTCGTCGCGTTCGTGAAGAGCGACCGCGAAACCGCAGTCCTCACATCGGAAGGAGCCCGCGCCCGCAAGGGTTCCGGCGCTGAAGGCTTCCATCTCTCACTCCTGTTCGGGGGTTGTGCGGATCGTAGCGAAGCCCTCCTGGGCCCACAAGACCGCCGGCAGGTATTACCCGGGCCCCGGCGAAAAAATGCGCCATGCCCGACCTCGCCGGCTTCCTGCTCCGCAAGAGCCTCCACGCGCCCAGTCCCCACGAGCGCCGCTGCTCCGCCTGCGAGCGCAGCCCGGTTCCGGGTGAGCTCCTCTCGGTGTTCGCGGGCGAGCGCATGCTCTGCGCGCTGTGCGTCACCGGCCTGCCGGAGGCCGAGCGCGAGCCGCTGCGGCGCGAGCGCGTCCACGCGAGCTCCCGCCAGCTCGCGGTGGGCAAGGTCGCCCGCGCGGCCTGAGCTCCGGACCTCCGAGCCGGGGGCCGCATAGAATCGGGCGCCCCGTGCGCCCCGTCACCGTCCACGCCGTCATCTCCGCCCCGCGCGAGGAGATCTTCGACCTGATCGCCGACCTGTCGCGGCGGCCGGCCTGGACGGACCACTGGCTGCGGGACTTCCGCCTGGCTCGCGCCAACCCCGTCGGACTGGGGGCGGCCGCCCGCTTCTTCGTGCACCCGCCGCTGCGCCCGCGCGTGTGGGCCGAGATCTCGATCGCCGAGGCCGACCGGCCCCGGCGCCTGGTGGAGGAGGGCCGCACCGGCCGCATCGGCCGCTCCCGTCTCGCCGCGGTCTACGAGCTGAGCTCGGCCGGACCGGGTGCCACGCGCGTATCCCTGACGACATGGACCGAGCCCGGTCATCCGATGGACGCGCTCAAGGAGGCCATCGGCGTCCGCGGCTGGCTCCGGCGCCAGTCCAAGACGGCGCTCGGGCGCCTGCGCGCGGTGTTCGAGAATCCGCCGAAGGGGCAGCTCGCCCGCGTCGACCTCGCCGGCTGGGAACCGCTCAAGAAGGCTCGATTCGGCGCGTAGACGAGACGGTTAGACTTCCGCGCCCGATGGACCGGACCCGCCCCCTCAAGGCCCTGATCCTCGCCCTCGCGCTTGGCGCCGGCATGCTCGCCGGCTGCGGCGCCGAGGACGAGGGGACGGCGGGCGAGCGGGCCGCGGCGTCGTCGGACGCGGACGAAGCTCACCGCGAGGGCCTCGCCTTCCCGCTCGGCGGGCTCGAGTACAACGTCTACATCACCCGTCAGCTCAACCTCCGCCTGCCGGAGGACAAGGCCTACTACAACGGGCCCGACGCGCCGGCCGGGTCCGCGTACTACGGCGTCTTCCTCGAGGTCTGCAACCGCGAGCAGGACGGGGAGCCGCGCCGGTCGGCGGAGCGCTTCACCATCCACGACACCCAGGGCAACGAGTTCGAGCCGGTCGAGCTCGAGGAGACGAATCCGTTCGCCTACCAGCCCGGTGTGGTGGAGCCCGGGCAGTGCGTCCCGGCCAAGGGCAGCATCCCGCAGCTCGGCCCCACGGGCGGCGCCCTGCTGATGTTCGAGCTGCCGCAGGAGGCCACCGAGAACCGGCCGCTCGAGCTCGAGATCAGCGGCGGGTTCGACGTCCTGGAATCCGAGCGCGAGACGCTCGCGTTCGAGCTCGACATCTAGGCTTTCGCGGGCGGACGCCCCGTGACCATGGAGAGCCGAGGGAACTGGAAGCGGATCGCCGAGGCGGCTCGGCGGATGGAGCGCCACCCCCGGCTGGTGCGGGCGGCGCGCCGCGGCCGTTCGATGCTGCCAGGCGACAGTCGCTATGGCGACCCGCTCTCCACCGCGCAGCGGCGCGCCCCCCAGGTGGCCGCGCGCCAGCTCGCCGAGATCACGGCCGAGTCGCCGGGTGTGCTGCGTGAGCTCGGGCTGGGCGCCCTGCAGGTGTGGCAGGAGCTGTCCGAGGTGCAGGGCCGCGGGCGCGGCGACGCGGAGGTGGCGATCGTGTTCACGGACCTGGTGGGCTTCTCGAGCTGGACGCTCGAGGCGGGCGACACGCTCGCACTCGAGCTGCTGCGCGACGTCGGCGAGGCGATCGAGCCCCCGATCGTCGACCACGGGGGCCAGATCGTGAAGCGGCTGGGCGACGGGCTCATGGCGGCCTTCGCCGACGCCCAGGACTCCGTCGACGCCGTGCTCGAGGCCGGCAGGCGCCTGGGGGAGGTCGAGAGCGGCGACTACCGGCCGCAGATGAGGGCCGGCATCCACCTGGGCCGGCCGCGCCGGCTCGGAGGGGACCTCCTCGGCGTGGACGTGAACATCGCCGCGCGGCTCGCGGACGCCGCGTCCGCGGGCGAGGTGCTCGTCTCGGACAGGGTGCTCGAGCGGATCGACGCGGAGGGCCTCGAGGTCAAGCGCCGCCGCCGCTTCAAGGCCAAGGGCGCGCCGAAGGATCTGACGGCGCACGCAATTCTCGGTTAGTACGCGTGTCCGGAAGTTCCGCGTGGAATCCGGCGAGGGGCTGGGCGTGACTGACGTTGGACGCGGGATGAGTCGATGCAGAGCATCGGCGATTCCCGCGGCCGGCGTCAGGCGCGTCCAGACGCCGCCGGTTCCCGCCGGAACTTGCGGATGCGTGTACTAGCCCCGGAGCCCGGCCTGCAGCACGATCTTCGCCGCGGGCGCCGCGGTGTCTCCGCCCGCCCCGTTGCGCACCAGCAGCACCGTCACGGCCAGCTCCGGCCGGCGCGACGGCGCGTAGGCGGTGAACCACGCGTCGGTGTCGTACCCCGGCGGCTTGGGCGGAGCGTCGGGATCCCGCTCCTCGCCGTCCTCGTCGTCGGTCGTGTCCTCGAGCTCGGCCGTGCCGGTCTTGCCCGCCACCTTCACCGGGGCGAGGGAGGCCAGCCGGCCCGTGCCGGACTCGACCACGCCGATCATCAGCCTCTCGAGGGTGCGCGCCACCGAGCGGCTGGTGACGCGCTCCCCGGCGGGAGTGCCCTCCACGGGCAGCACGGTGGGCGTGCGCCGGACGCCCTCGGAGGCCACGGTCTGGGCCACCGACGCCATCAGCAGCGGGGTGACCAGCAGGCGGCCCTGGCCGATGGCCGAGGCTCCCAGCTCGAGGGGCGAGCCGATGTCGCCCGCCTCGGGCATCGTGCTCGGCGCGGCCCCGGCCAGGCTGGGCTCGGCGTTGAAGCCGTACCGCTCCGCGGTGGCCACCAGCTTCTCGGCGCCGATCCGGATGCCGAGCGGTGCGAAGACCGAGTTGCACGAGTGGGCGAAGCTGTTCTCGAACGTGCCGCCGCAGCTCTCGCCGTTCGCGTTCTCGAGGTCCACGCCGTCGATGACCGCCTTCGTCTCCACCGGGAAGCGGGTGGAGGACTCCACCAGGTCCTCCTCCAGCGCGGCGGTGGTGGTGATGATCTTGAAGATCGAGCCAGGTGGCTGGGGGGCGGAGAAGGCGATGCCCGCCAGCGCACGCACCTCGGCCGTGCGCGCGTCGAGCGCGGCGATGCCGCCGAGGCGCCCACCGAGCGCCTGCACGGCGGCCGCCTGCACGTCCACGTCGATGGTGGTGCGCACCGCCTCGGCCGCCTTCGGCTCGGACTGACCCAGCACGCGCCCCCCGGCCAGCAGGGTCCCGCCGGGAGTGCCGGCCAGCTCCTCCTCGAGGATGCGCTCCAGGCCGGTGCGACCGATCGGGGTGCCCTCCGGGAAGCCGCGTGCGAACAGCGCGCGCTCCTCGTCGGGCGTCGCCGCCGGGGCCAGCTGCCCGACGATGTTGGTGGCCGTCGCGCCGAGCGGCGTGGAGCGCGCGTCCGCCGGGCCCTCCGCCAGCACCTGGCCGTCGCGCGCGAGGATGCCGGCCCGCGGTGGGGCCTCGGTGCGCCGCGACAGGGTCGAGCCCGGCGGCATGCCGGGAAGCACGAGGTCGGGGCGCCAGTCCAGCGCGCCGTCCGCGACCGGCAGCACGAGGTCGCCGCTGATCGTGCCGAAGGCGCGCGTGGTGATCACGGACGGGATGCGCACGCCGTCGCCGTCCTCCTCCGGCTCGCCCGTGCTCACCGAGACGATCGTGGCCAGGCCGCGCGCCTCCGAGTAGGCGCGGCCCAGCTCCTGCACGCTCACCCGCTCGCGGGCGCCCGGGGTGAACAGGCCGTGCATGCGCTCGTAGTCGCGGTCCGCCCAGGCTTCGGCGAACTCGCGGCCCGCCCGCTCACCGTCGGAGTCGCCGAGGGCTGCGACGGCGAGGCCGGCCACCAGCGCGGCCCCCGCCAGCCCGGCGAGCGCCGGCAGCCCGTGCCGGACCAGCCGCTGCCTCCGCGTGGTCGCCTCCATCCACGGGGAGGGTAGGGGTCGGGCGATAGGGTGCGCCGCTCCGTGACGCCCGTCGACTGGATCATCGTCGGTTTCATCCTGCTCATGGCCCTCTGGGGCTACGCGCAGGGGCTCATCGTCGGAGCGCTGTCCCTCGTCGGCTTCGCGGGCGGCGCGTTCCTGGGGGCGCGGCTCGGGCCGCTGCTGCTGGAGGAGGGGTCCAGCTCGCCCTATGCGCCTCTGTTCGCGCTCATGGGCGCCCTGCTCATCGGGGGGCTCCTGGCCTCCGGCCTCGAGGTCCTGGGCTTCCACCTGCGCCACCGCCTCGGCGACCGCCTCGGAGTGCTGGACGGCGCCGGCGGCGCCGTGCTCATCGCCTGCCTGGGGCTCGGCATCGCGTGGATCCTCGGGGCCGTGGCGCTTCAGACGCCGGGAGCGCGGGAGCTGCGGGGCGACATCCAGCGCTCGGCGATCCTCAGCGCGCTCAACGAGACTCTGCCGCCCTCGGGGCCCCTCCTCAACGCCCTCGCGCGCTTCGATCCCTTCCCGGAGATCGACGGCCCGAGTCCGGACGTCAGCCCGCCGGACTCCAGGATCGCGCGCGACCCGGAGGTGCGGGACGCGGCCGCGAGCGTGGTGAAGGTGCTGGGCACGGCGTGCGGCCTCGGCGTGCAGGGGTCGGGATGGGTGGCCGGCGACGGCGTGGTGGTGACCAACGCGCACGTGGTCGCCGGGCAGGACGACACCACCGTGCAGATCGGCGGCGAGGGCCCGCGCCACGACGCGCAGGCGATCTGGTTCGACGCTCGCAACGACCTCGCGATCCTGCGCGCGTCGGGCGTCTCCGGCACCCCGGCGCTGAGCCTGGACGTCGACGAGGACGCCGGCACGTCGGCGGCCATCCTCGGCTTCCCCGAGAACGGGCCCTACACGGTGGCCCCCGGGCGCCTGGGGGAGACCACCACGGTGCGCACCCAGGACGCATACGGGCGCGGGCCGGTGGAGCGGCGGATCACGCTCGTGCGCGGCGAGGTGCGCTCGGGCAACTCAGGCGGGCCGGTGGTGGACGCCCAGGGTGAGGTGGTGACCACGATCTTCGCCGCCACCACCAACGGCTCGGAATCGGGCTTCGGAGTGCCCGACTCGATCGTCGCCGACGCGCTCGCCCAGGCGTCCGAGCCAGTGGACACCGGGCCCTGCACACGCTGAGGCGAGCGTGAGTCAGCGCCGTACACCGATCGCGGGGGCCGCGGTCCAGCGGCCGTCCACGTCGCGCTCCAGGCGGTACTCGCCGCCCGGGTCCACGGCGATCACGCGCTCGGCGTAGCCGGCGGCGTCGGTCTCGAACGGTTCGCCCACGGGCGTGAAGCCGTCGCCCTCGCGGCGCGCGATCCGCACCCGCTCGGGCTCGGCGGCGTCGCGCACGTGGACCCAGAAGGAAACCCCGCCCGGCGCGACGCGGGCGTCGAGGGACAGCGTGAAGGCGCGCTCCGCGGGCTTGGGACGGCCGTCGGGGAAGCGCAGGCCGGACTGGTAGTCGCCCCAGCGCTCGCGCGCCGTGTCGCCGTCGCGCGGGCCGAGGTCACGCAGCAGGAACTGGGCGAAGCTGGCCACGCCGTCGGTCTCCGAGGCCACCCGGTCGGCGGCCGGCAGCCAGCGCGCCTGCTGCTCGGTGCTGGTGGGCTGCAGCGGGTCGGGCGGGTCGGTCTCGTAGCCGTACTCGGTGACGAACACCGGCAGCGACTGCCGGAAGCGGCCGGCGGCGTGCAGGCGCCGCAGCAGGTCCACGAGGCGGGAGAGGTCGGCCATGCGCACGTTGTCGGGCCGCGGGTCGGGCTCCCACGGCGCCAGCCCGAGCGAGTAGGGGTGGTGGGAGAAGCCGTCGCCCGGCAGCTGCTCGAAGCCCTCGCACTCGGGGCGCTCGAGCGTTTGCAGGTCGGCGTCGACGCACGCCATCTCGCGCACGAAGCGCAGCGGCGGCACGCCGTCGTCCTCCGCGTCGGGCTCGTAGGAGCCGAGCGCCGCCAGGGCGCCGATCAGCACGAGCGCGCCGGAGTGCTCGCGCACGCGCGGGACTGCGGCCTCCAGCATCTCCCGGTAGAGGTGGGGAGACGCCGCCATCCAGTCGCCGTCCGCTCGTCGCCACTGCGGCATGAGGAAGACCTTGAAGTTCGGCTCGTTCCAGATCGTGAACGCCGTGACGTCCGGGTAGCGCCGGGCCACCGCCTCCGCGAAGTCCGCGTAGGCGGCGGCATCGACCCCGTAGCGCTGGCGGCCGGGCTCGCGAGACGCGCGGCTCACCGCCCAGCGCGGCGCCCAGAAGCCGATGTCGAGGTTCACGGACATGCCGCGCTCGCGCGCCATCGACACGACCCGGTCCAGCGACGCCCAGGCGCCCTCGGGATAGGCGTCCGGGTGGGTGGCGTCGAATTCCGGGCGCCGGCGCGACCGCGGCTGCGGTGCGATCGCCGACCAGCCGGCGGTCACCCGCACCCAGTCCACGCCCAGGTCGCGGAGGGTGTCGAGCGTCGCGGCCACCTGCTCGGGCGGGCGGTGCAGCAGCTCGGCGTCGTCCTGGAGCACGGTGGGCAGCTCCGCGGCCGCGGGCTCGTCCTCGCCGCCCGAGAGCAACGAGGCGGCGATCGCGCTCAGCACGAGGACAGCGGCCAGAAGGGTCAGCGAGCGGGCGCGCATTCGTGTGGCATCATCGAGCACCGTGACCCCGGGCCGCGCATCTCTCGCGCTCGCGGCGGCCGGCTCGCTCGTCGCTGCGGTGCTGGCCGTGGGCGCCGGGGCACAGACGCCGACGGAGCCCGAGGACCCCAATCCCTGCCTCGGGGAGGAGGCCGCCGAGCTGCTCTGCCCCGACCTGCGCATGGCGCGCCCGTCCGACATCCGCATCGACCGGCGCACCCGCCGCGGGCGCCGGCTGCTGCGCATGCGTAACTCCATCGACAGCGTCGGCCTCGGGCCGGCCTCGCTGCGAGGCCGCCGCGACGGCCGCAAGACCATGCACGCCTACCAGGTCATCGAGCGTGCACGCGGGGGGCGCAAGCTGGTGCGCACGGGCGCGCGCCTCTACTGGCAGCCCGTCCCCGGCCAGGGCCGCTACTGGAAGTTCGCGGACGCCGCCCGCTTCGAGCTGTGGAAGCTCGATCGCGGCATGCGCAAGCAGAAGCTCGTGCGCACCGGCCCGAAGCAGAACTACTGCCTGCGCGACCTCGAGCGCACCCGCCGCTCGCGTCGCTCCCCTCGCCGGCGGGTGTACCCGGCGTGCAGCCAGGACCGCGACAAGCGGGCGGTGACGCTCGGCACGTCGGTGGGCTGGTCGGACATCTATCCCGCGAGCTACCACCAGAACTGGATCGACGTCACCGGCGTGCCGCGGGGGCGCTACCTCGTCGTCCAGGGGGCCGACCCGAAGAACGGGATCTGGGAGCTCGACGAGGACAACAACCAGGCGGAGGTCGTCGTCTGGCTGCCCTCGGGAAAGGTGATGGAAGAGCGCTCGGAGCGGCGGCGCCGGCGCGACCCGGATCCCTACCGGTGACGCACGCGCTCGCGCATCGCCCCGCCGAATCCGGCGGCGACCGCGGAGACCAGTGAGGCCAGCACCATCCCGGCGAGCAGCTCGTCGCCGTCCTCCAGTCGCAGCTGCTGGATCAGCAGCGTGACGCCCAGCGCGAGGAACGCGGCCGCCGCGAACGCGGGGTGGCCGATCCAGAGCCCGATCAGGAACGGAAGCAGCAGCGTGGCCACGGCGCTCATCGCGCCGTCTCCAGGATGTCGACGGCCGTCCACAGGGCCTCCTGCACGCTCACGTCTCCCAGGCCCTTGACCTGGAGGGCCGCGAGGGCGATGCGCTCGGTGCCGTGGCCGGGCTCGCAGTCGGTGGCGCGGTCGCCGAACAGCACGGCCACGGGGCGGAGGCGATCGGCGATCACGGCCTCACCGGGGGCAAGCTCGCGCCCGTCGCCGCCCAGCCGGTCGCCGGCGGCCGCGTGGCGCAGCGAGAGCGTGCCCTCGAGGGCGTCCGCGTCGAAGGCCAGCACCGGCACGCCGGTTTCGAGCGCTGCAACGAGCAGGGCGTCGGCGGGCAGCGCGCGGCTCTCGAGGCCGTCGGCCGCCAGGCGCTGGAGCGCGGCCTCCTCCACCGGGTCGTGGGCGGTGGCCGGGTCGATGCCCAGGCGGCGGACGAACACCCGGTACGCCCAGGGCGTGGACTCGTCGCGGGCTCCGGTGGCGCGGGCGCCGGTGAGCCGCTCGCGCATCGCGCGCAGGCGGCGGGCCACGGCGGCCGGGGTACGCCCCGGCGAGGCATCCACCGTGGCCGTCCACAGCGCCAGCTCGGGGAACTCGGCACGCAGGTCGTGGGCCACGGGCTCGCGGCGCAGCGCCAGGCCCCGGCCGCGGGCGGGGGCGGGGGCGGGCCGGGCGGGGGAGGTCTCGAGGATCGCGCGCACCACGTCGCTCGAGTCGCGCGCGGACTCGGTGGCCAGCCCGCCGAGCACGATGCGCAGGCCGGCCTCGATCACACCGCGTAGCCGCGACTCGTCGGCGCGGCCGCCGAGCGCGAGCATCCCGAGCCAGGCCGACCACAGGAAGCCGGCGGCGTGGCGGGCGTTGAGCGGCCGCACCTCGCCCTTGCGCACAGCGGCCTCCACGAGGGCGGCGGTGCGCCGCTCCTGATCGGCCAGATGTGCGGCTACCCGCTCGCTCTCGCGCGCGCGCACGAGCAGCCGGAGCTGCCCGGGCTGCTCGCGGCCGAAGCGCGCCAGGCGGCCGGCGGTGTCCAGCAGCTGCTCGAGGGCCGGCAGGTCCGTGTCGCGACCCTCGTCCATGTAGAGCGCGTGCAGCTCGAGGGCGCGGTCGGTGAGCGCCTGCTCCAGCCCCTCCTTGCTTCCGAAATGGTTGTAGATCGAGCCCACGGCCACGTCGGCGTCGGCGGCGATCTCGTCCACGCGCAGCTCCTCGTCGCCCAGGCGGCGCTCCGCGGCGTCGAGGATCGCGGCGACCGTGCGCGCCTTCCTGCGCTGTCCACGGCCGCTAGGAACGGGGGTCAGGTCTTGCATTGCAACACTGAATCTTGACTCACGCTCATAAATGAGTCAAGATTCATTTCTGAGGAGCCATGGTACGCGCGGTTGCCGACAGAGCCTTTCTGCCTACCAAGAACCTGCTTGAGCAGGTTGGCGACA